>JAQGIJ010000172.1 GCA_028291285.1 Phenylobacterium sp.
GATAGACCGCCGCCAGCAGCTTGGCGTCGATCAACGCGCCGTGCTTCTCGCGCTCCGAGAGCGAGATCTTGAACCGCTTGCAGAGCGCGTCGAGCGAGTTGTGCATGCCCGGGAAGCGCTGCTTGGCCAGGCCCAGGGTGTCAACCCAGCGCGGCTCCGGCAGCGGCGGGCGGTGGATGACGCTGAGCTCCCAGTTGACGAAGGCGCGGTCGAAGCCGGCGTTGTGCGCCACGATCGGCGCATCGCCGACGAAGTCCAGGAAGCCGTCGACCACGTCGGGGTGCTCGAACCTCGGCTTGCCGCGCAGGAAGGCTTCCGAGAGCCCGTGCACCCGCTCAGCTTCCACCGGCATGTCGCGGCAGGGGTCGATGTAGACGTGGAAGCTGCGCCCGGTGGGGACGAAGTCCTCGATCTCCAGGCAGGCGAGCTCGACCAGGCGGTGACCCAGGCGCGGCTCGAAGCCGGTGGTTTCCGTATCGAGGACGATCTCGCGCGCCATGGCCTAGTCTTGGCCCGCTTCGGCCGTGCCGATCAAGCCGGCGTCCTGTCGCGTTTGGGACGACGGATGGGATCGCGCATGATCTCGATGATCTCGGCGACCTGCCGGCGCACCGGCTCCAGGCCGTGGCTGGTGTCGATCAGGAAGTCGGCGCGGGCGCGCTTCTCGGCGTCGGGCATCTGGTGAGCCAGGATGGCGGCTAGCCGCTCCGGCGTCATGCCCTGGCGCTGCAGCACCCGCTCGCGCTGCAGCTCGTAGGGAGCGGTCGCCACCGCCACCGCGTCCATCCGCGCCTCCGCCCCGGTCTCATAGAGAAGGGGGATGTCCAGCACGACCATGTCCGCGCCGCTGGCCACCGCATCCTCGAAGAAGTGGTTGCGCAGGCCGCCGACGATCGGATGGACGACGCCGTTGAGCCGCTGCATCGCCGCGGGATCGCCGAGCACCGCCTGGCGCAGCGCCTCCCGGTCCACCGCCCCGTCCTTGATCACACCGGGGAAGGCCGCGCCCAGCGGCTCCACGCAGGCGCCCCCCCTGGCGTAGGCGGCGTGCACGGCGGCGTCGGCGTCATAGACCGGCACGCCGGCCTCGCGGAACATCGCCGCGGTGGTCGACTTGCCCATGCCGATGGAGCCGGTCAGGCCCAGGATGATCATCCGCGCGCCTCCAGGGCTTCGATGCACAGCGCGCGCACGTCCACCGACTTCGCCGGCACCCGGCCGAAGAAGGCCTCGAAGGAGGGCCCCGCCTGGCGGATCAGCATCTCGAGCCCGTCCACTGTCCGACGCTGCAGGATCCGGGCGCGGTTCAGGAACGGCGTCTCCAGGGGCGTGTAGGTCATGTCCATGATCACCGCCGTCGGCGGGGTCGCCTCCAGCGGCAGGTCGAGCAGCTCCTCGCTCACCCCCGCGGAGGTCGCGTTGACCACCGCCGCCGCGCCCTCGAAAGCCGCGGCCGCCGCGTCCAGTGCATAGGCCCGCACCCGCCGGCCGAGCGAGCCGGCGACGAGCTCCGCCCGGGCCAGCGTGCGGTTGACGATCCGCACCTCCGGGGCCCCGGCCATGACGAAGGCTGACGCCGCGCCCCGCGCCGCCCCGCCGGCGCCGATGACGACGGCGGGCCCCGCCTTGGCGTTGAAGTCCGGCGCCTGGGCGGCGAAGGCGCCGAGCAGGCCCAGGCCGTCGACATTGTCCGCGGTGATCCGGCCGTCCTCGTTGAAGACGAGCAGGTTGGCCGCGCCCGCCAGTTCGGCCCGGTCGCTGACCTCCTCGGCGACGCTGAGCGCAGCTTCCTTGAAGGGGAGCGTGACGTTCAGTCCACGGATCACCCCGCCGCGCAGCCCCTGGGCGAAGCGGTGGAAGTCGTCCGGCTGCGGGGAAAACGGCACATAGATCGCATCGATCCCGGCCGCCTCGATCCAGGCGTTGTGGATCAGCGGGCTCAGGGAGTGGGCGATCGGCGATCCGGCGACGCCGGCCACCGCCGTGGTCCCGGTGATCCTTCGGCTCATGCTGGCAGCACCTGATGTTGGCGGAGAAGCTCGAGCAGGCCGAGCAGCGGCAGGCCGAGGATGGCGAAATAGTCACCCTCGATCGCGCTGAAGAGCTGGGCGCCCTGGCTTTCGAGACGATAGCAGCCCACCGAGCCGAGGGCCGCCTCGCCCTCCTCGGCGAGATAGGTCTCCAGGAAGGCGTCGGAGAAGTCGCGCATCGTCAGGGTCGCGCTCTCGGTCTCCCGCCAGACGACAGCGCCGTCCTTCGCCGCCACCACGGCGGAATGCAGCTGGTGCGGCTTGCCGCGCAGGCTCCGCAGGCGCTCACGGGCGTCCGCCAGGGTCTCGACCTTGTCGTAGAGGCCGCCTTCGAACTCCAGGGTCTGATCGGCGCCGATCACCAGGCCGGGCCGGGCGGCGGAAATCCGCAGAGCCTTCTGCTCCGCCAGCGCCTCGGCGACGGCCCGGGGCGAGGCGCCCGCCTGCAGCATACGCGTCTTCAACTCGTCCTCGTCGACGCCGGAGACCGCCGCCTCGAAGGCGACGCCCGCGCCCTGAAGCACCGCGCGCCGGGCTGCGCTCTTGGACGCCAGGACCACCTGGTGGCTCAACCCAGCACCTCCACCTGCCCGTGGCCGCCGTGCATCAGGTTGAGGATGGCCGCGGCGGTCTCCTCCACCGATCGGCGGGTGACGTCGATGGTCGGCCAGCCATGTCGTTCGTAGAGACGCCGGGCCTGGATGATCTCGTCGCGGACGGCGTCGGTGTCGATGTAGGCGGACGCCCGGCTCTCGTTCAGCGACAAGAGGCGGTTGCGGCGGATCTGCAGCAGCCGGTCCGGCGAGATGGTGAGGCCCACCACCAGCGCTTTCTTCAGCTTCGTCAGCCGCTCCGGGATCGGTCGGCCGGGCACCAGGGGCACGTTCGCCGCCCGCACGCCGCGATGGGCGAGGTAGATGCAGGTCGGCGTCTTGGAGGTCCGCGAGACCCCCACCAGCACCACGTCGGCCTGGTCGAGGTCCTGGCCGCCCTGGCCGTCGTCGTGGCCGATGGCGTAGTTCAGCGCGTCCATGCGGTTGAAGTAGTCGTTGTCCAGCCGCAGGTGGGCGCCCACGCGGGTCGTGGTCGAGGCCCCCAGGTAGCGCGACAGCGCCGAGACCAGCGGATCCAGCGCCGGGATGCAGGGCATGTCCAGCCGGCGGCAGCCCTCTTCCAGGGCGTTGCGCAGCTTGTCGTCGACGATGGTGTGGATGACGACGCCCGGCGCCTCCTCGATGTCGCCCAGCGCCCGGTCGAGCTGCCGTTGCGAGCGGACCAGGGCGTAGATGTGCTCGATGGGCAGGACGTTGTCGAACCGGGCGCAGACGGCGCGCGCCATGGCGTTCAGGGTCTCGCCGGTGGAGTCGGAGACCAGGTGAACGTGGAAGTAGGTGGCCAACCGGGCCGGAGCGGTGGTGGGCACTGGCGGGCTGCTCGAAAAAAGCCTGGGGACGGATCCTGGGAATTCCTCTTAGCGAACGCGCGCGCGAATGGGGATAGGCGCCGTGATCTGACGGCCTGCGCAAAGGCCCGGTGCAAAGGCGGGACGGATCGGGCCGTTTACGCTTCGTTAATACACGCGGCGCCCGAAGCTCGCGGATATGACGCCTCGATGTCGACAGACCGGGTCGCACCGCCGGTATGGCCGGGACCATCCCGCTAAGGGTTAACGAAACCTTAAGCGGAGAAAGGGGTTGGGCGGCGTCCACAGAGTCCACAGGGGCGGGAAAACGGCGCGCGGACGGCTTGGACCGATTGGGGAGAAGGTCCGCGTTGTCGCAGGGACGGACGAGTTGTCCACGCCCTCGACAGGCCCAACAGCTTCCTACCCCAACCCTTATTCAAATTCTTAAGGATAGAAGAGGAGCGGGCGGATCGAG
>JAQGIJ010000182.1 GCA_028291285.1 Phenylobacterium sp.
GCCCATGCCGGAGACGCCGATTTCGCGATCGGTGCGCTCATAGAAGGGCAGCAGATCGCGGTAGCTGATCGGCCAGTCGTCGCCGAGGCCGGTCGCGGACCGGGTCCGGAAGTTCGACTCCAGCAGCCGGATCCAGACGGCGTTGTAGAGGATGGTCCCGCCGCCGACGCCGTTGAAGTTGATGATCTGCATGTCGGACTCGGTCGTATCGACCGGATAGTCCGACTTCGCCTGGCGCAGCATCGGGCTGGATGACCATTGCCTGGTCGCCGCCAGCTCCCAGTCCCACTCGGCGCCGCGATAATTGTTGCGGTCCTGCCAGTGCCCCTGCTCGAGGGCGACGACCTTGACCCCGTCCTCCGCCAGCCGCCGCGCAGCGACGCCGCCGGCCGGGCCTGCGCCGATGATCAGGACCTCGGCGTGGTCCGACGCAGACGCCTTATCGGCTGGAGGTGTCATAGAAGGCTCGCACGGCTTTGATCTTGCCCGCGGCGTCGAAGATGAACTGGTCGACGATGCGGGGGGATTCCCGGCGGTCCTGCGCGGGACCGGTCTTGCACTTCATCAGCGCGATCAGCTCGTCGCCGCAGACGATCGGCGGCTCGGTCAGCCAGAGCTCGACATCGTAAGGCTGGAAGCTGTCCCAGAAGGCGCTCAACTTCTCCAAGCCCTCGTTGCGCACCAGCCCGACCGGATCCTCATGCACGATCTCGGGCGAGAACAGCGCCATCCAGGCGGCCTTGTCCTTCTGCGTCTCCGCACGGCAGTAGGCCTCGACGGCCGCGACCATCTGTTCCCGATCAGCCATTCCGTCTCTCTGTTCCAGGGTCAGGTCGATCAGGCGACGGTGAGCTCGGGCCTGGCCCGGGTCTTCAGTGCGCCGAGCGTGTTCTTCTCGAACCGGCCGCCCTTGAGGACGGCGAGCAGCTTGTCCTTGCGCTGCAGCACCTTGATGTCCGCCAGCGGATCGCCATCCACCACGATCAGGTCGGCCAGGTAGCCCGGCTTCACCGCGCCGAGCTCATGGCCGCGGTTCATCAGCTCCGCGCCGTTGCGGGTGGCCCAGCGCAGCACGTCCAGCGGGGCGATGCCGACCATGTTGACGTAGAAGTCGAGCTCGTCGGCGTAGTCGCCGTGGTTCAGCGGCACGGCGCCGAAGTCGTCGCCCAGCACGATCTTCAGCCCGGCCTTGTTGGCCACCGGCAGCATCTTGGCCATCTCGTCCATGCCGGCCTTCATCGCCTCGGCGATCGGACCGCCGCGCATCTGCGACACGCGGTACGGGTAGAGCATGCTCGGGACCAGGAAGGTGTTCTTCTCCAGCATCCGCGCGATGCAGGCCTCGTCCAGCCCGTCGCCATGGTCCACCACGTCTATGCCCAGCTCCACCGACGTCAGGATCGCCCCGCGGTTGGCGATATGCGCACGCACTTTCGCGCCACGCTGGTGGGCGGCGTCGATCGCCGCCGCCAGTTCCTCGCGCGTCAGCTCCATCTCGGAGGGCGCGCCGGCGACCCCGTGCCCGGTGGTCAGGAAGATCTTGATGATCTCGGCGCCGCGCTTGATCTCGTTGCGCACCCCGCGGCGGAACTCATCGGGTCCGTCGCAGCAGTTGATGCTCGGCGGCTGGCCCGGCTCCCAGTGCCAGGGGAAGTAGAGGTCCTGCGAGTGGCCGGTGGTGCTGACGTCGCGGCTGCCCGCCATCATCCGCGGGCCGCGGATGGTCCCTTCCTCGACGGCGGCCTTCAGGGCGGCGTCGATGGCGTGGGGCGCGCCGGCGCTGACCACCCCGGTGAAACCCGCCTCCAGCGCCAGCTCCAGGTGACGCGCCGCGCGCAGGGTCTGCAGCCCCGGCGACGCCTCCATGCCGACCGGCAGCGGCGAGCCGCCGCCCACGCCCATGTAGCTGGCGTGGTAGTGGCAGTTGAACAGGCCCGGCAGCACCGAGCAGCCCTGCAGGTCGATGACCGTGGCCTCGGGCCGGCGCGCCGCGGCGGCGCCGAAGCTCACCTCCTCGATCCGCTCGCCGGCGAGGGTGATGGTCGCGCCGGGCCGGGCGCCCTGGTCGACATCGATCAGCGTGGCGTTGGTCAGTACGACCCGGTCCATGATCGTTCCTCCTGAGTGCGGCGGCTTCACGCGGCCGCCGATGCTTGTTGCCTGGACGTCCCCACGCCCGAGTGCGGCGCGTCCTTTGCGCCCCGCACCAGGCGGCCGGGCAGGGCTCCAGTGGCTTCGCCGTCACGATAGGTGATTTCGCCGCTGACCATGGTCATGCGGTAGCCGTCCGAGCGCTGGCTCAGCCGCTTGCCGCCCGCAGGCAGATCGCGGGCGACTTGCGGGGCGTGCAGCTTCAGGCCCTGGTAATCGATAATATTGACGTCGGCCTTCATCCCGAGACCGATGCGCCCACGGTCGAGCAGGCCCACCAGTTCGGCCGGCTCGAGGGTGAGGGCGCGGATCGCCGCCGGCAGGGCGAGACCCTCGCCAGCAGCGGCGTCGCGGGTCAGCCGGGTCAGGACATAGGTGGTGTAGGCGGCGTCGCAGATCATGCCGTAGTGCGCGCCGCCGTCCCCCAGGCCGATCACCACGCCGGAGGACTGGATCACCGGCGTCGGGTTCACCGACGGATCGCCCAGCGGACAGTAGAGGATGGCGTGGCCGTCCCGCTCCAGGAGCGCGTCGTAGATCATCTCCCGCAGCGGGATGCCGGCCGCCTCGGCGAGCACGGCAAGGTTCTCCTCGGGCGCCGGGGTGTAGTTCGGCGGGTCGCCCAGCGGATAGAGCGCCTGGGTCCGCTTGACCATCGACGTCAGGAAGGGGTTCGGGTCGTCCGGCTGCTCGGCGATGAGGCGAGCGCGAAGCGCCGGATCGCGCATGGCCTCGACCTTCTCGGCCAACGGCAGGTCGGCGATCGGCCGGTAGCTCGGGTTGAGCGCGAACGGGTGGTAGGACAGGTCGAGGCCGAACAACATCCCGACCGGGCGTGGCATGAACTGGGCGCGCATCGGCATGCCCTCGGCGCGGGCGCGGGCGAGCTCGTCGACATAGGCGTCGCGGCCCGGGCCGCCGGGCAGCGAGAAGGAGAGCGGCCGGCCGCCGGAGGCGACGACCAGGCTGCGGAAGATCTCGAACTCCGACCTTGGGTCGTGCTCGGTGTTGCTGATGATCTGGAAAATCCCGGCGCCGGCGTCCTTCAGGCCGGCGGCGAGCGCGCGGATCTCGTCGACCTCGGTCCTGACGCTGGGCGCCGAGACTCCGCTGCGGAAGCGGTGGGCGAGCTGACGCGAGGTGGAGACGCCCAGCGCGCCCGCGCGAACCGCTTCCGCGACCAGCCGGCGCATCTGGGCGAGCTCGTCATCGCTGGGCGGCGCCAGGTCCGCGCCACGCTCGCCCATCACATAGACGCGCAGGGGCGAATGCGGCAGCTGGGCCGCGAAGTCGACGTCCGCGCAACGCTGCTCGAGAGCGTCGAGATACTGTGGGAACGTCTCCCAGTTCCACGG
>JAQGIJ010000204.1 GCA_028291285.1 Phenylobacterium sp.
TCAGCATCGCCTCGCGGATCGTCGCGCGGGACGTGCCGAAGCGCTCGATGAGCTCGGCTTCCGGCTGCAGCCGATCGCCCGGCGCCAGCTCCCCGCGGATGATCATGCTGCGGATATGGTCGGCCACAAGCTCGGCGGCCCTGGGGACGCGGAGCGGCGGCGCTTCGGACGATTTTGGCTGAGGCCCACGCGCTGGCGTGAGCTTGAGTTTTGCGGCGGTGATCGCGCTGTGCTCAGCCATGGTCTGGTTCGTCCGCAGCTAGGAAGATCGACGACGGTCGCATTGCCCAATTAGGCGACCGGCCAGACCGTTCGGCAACCTCGAACGGGTGGCCTCGTGTGCGTCACGTCAAACAAGGCTTACAATTTGCCGGGGGGCTCGACTATCCTCGCCTTTGCGGGGCGGGATCTGCCCGGTGCGGTCGTCTGTCGGCGCGTGTTTCTGCGATGATGGCGGCCGCTGGCCCTGATTGAGAATAAGAAGCGCGCCGAAGGGGGCCGGAATTTTCGACAGTCAATGAGCGCGCGCATTTGAGAGGATCGATGGCGAACACGCCCGCAACCTTCCCGCCGCTGCCACGGCCCAATCCGATGACCCAGTTCTTCTGGGATGGGTGCAGGGAGCGAAAGCTGTTGATCCTGCGCTGCCAGGCCTGTGGACACTTCGTCCATTATCCCCGGCCGATCTGCAACAAGTGTCTCTCGACCGAGCTTGCGCCGCAGGAGGTCTCCGGTCGCGCTTCGCTCTACGCCTACACCCTGACCATGCAGGCGTTTCATCCGTACTACATCGACAAGCTTCCCTACGCGCTCGCCGTCGTCGAGCTCGAGGAGCAACCGGGCCTGCGCATCACCACCAACATGGTCGACACCGCCGAGGAGGCCTTGAAGACGGGCATGCCGGTGAAGCTGGTGTGGCGGGAAATCGCGCCGGATCTGACCCTTCCCATGTTCACCAAAGCCGACGCCTGAGGAAGAGAGACATGGCCAGCAACAACCGTGTCGCCGCCGTCGGCGTCGGCTATTCCACCACCGGCCGCAAGACCGGGCTCACCTCGCGCCAGCTCGCCGTGCAGGCCGCCACGGCGGCGATGCGCGACGCCGGCATGACACCCAAGGACATCGACGGCGCCTCGATGCTTTGGGCCGTCGCGGGCGATGCGCCGCCCGGCCTCGACGTCGTGGACTCCATGGACATCGCCTACATGCTCGGCATTGGGCCGCTGAACTTCTGGAACTCCGGCGCCGGCCCGGCCTACATCGGTCCCGCGGTCCAGGCTGTGGCGGCGATCAAGGCCGGGCTCTGCCACACCGTGCTCAGCATGCGCGTGATCCGCCAGCGGCTCACCGGGGCCGAGATGCTGGCGAAGGATACCGACCAGCAACTCGTCTACGCGGAGGACGACTTCCAGTTCGTCGCGCCATTCGGCTCAATCTCGCCCCTGCAAGCGATCGCCTCCATGCCCGCGCAGCGCCACATGGACCTGTACGGCACCACCGAAGAACATTTCGGCCGCCACGTGGTCGCGCAGAGGGAGTGGGCGAGCCACAATCCGGACGCCATCTTCCGCACCCCGCTGACGCTCGACGACTACTTCGCGTCCCGTTACGTCAGCAAGCCGGTGCGGCTGCTGGACTGCGACTACCCGGTCGATTCCGCCTCAGCGATCATCTACACTACCGAAGAGCGCGCGCGGGACTTCGCCAAGAAGCCGGTCTTCGCGGAATCGACGGCGTTCTCCTCGGTCAAGTACCTGACGTTCGAGAACCTCGACGACATCATCGAGAATTCCCCCGACCATTGCGCACGCAACCTGTGGGCCCGCACCGACCTGAAGCCCAAGGACGTCGACTGCGTGCAGCTCTATGACGGCTTCACGATCATCGTTTTCCAGTGGCTCGAGGCGCTGGGCTTCTGCGGCCGGGGCGAAGCCGGGCCGTTCATCGCCGAGGGGCACACCGCGATGGGCGGCCGGCTGCCGCTGAATACGGATGGCGGAGCCTGCAATGTCGGTCGCCGCCACGGCGCCAACTTCTGCATCGAGTCGATCCGCCAGCTGCGCGGCGATGAATCGGGCGTACGCCAGGTCCCCGACGCCAAGGTCGCGCTTTGGGCCAACGCGGTCGGCTCGTTCTCCGGCGCGATGCTGATGACCGCCGAGTAGCGCGGGAAGGGGCTTTCGTCGCCAAGATGTTCATCGGCCTGCCGCCGGCAGCCGGCCAGCGCCCGCGCAACCGATGCCAGGGTCTTCTCCGGAACATAGTCAAGCTAAGCGCGCTTACTCTGGGTAGTGTGGCGCGGCCCGCTATTGGGTCGTCGGAATTGCGGCCTCCTAGGTGGCGCGGGTAAGCTGGCGCGCCCAGCACCCGCCACGGATTAGAGGCTGAGCCCCCTATGATCGACGACTGCGCGGCGTCAGATGCCGAGCCAAGCGCCATCACCGCCGCCGAGTGGCGGCAGATCGTCAACAGCGCCACCGACACCGCCATCATCAGCACCGATCGCGACGGCCGCGTCACCAGCTGGAACCGCGGCGCCGAGCGCATCCTCGGCTGGCGCGAAGCGGAAATGTTGGGCCAGTCGCTGGAGCCGCTGTTCGCCGACCCGGAGAGCGCCCGGATCCGGCTGGGACACGAGATCGCAGACGCCATCGCGCATGGCCGGGGCGGCGGCGAGGAGGGGTGGCGCGTCTGCAAGGACGGCGGCCGCATCTGGGCGGCCGGAGAGATGACCCCGATCCGCGACGCCGCTGGCGAGGTCACGGGGTTCGTCAAGATCCTGCGCGACCGCACCGCCCAGCGGGAGGCGGAGGAGGCGATCGCCGAAGAGCGCCGGGCGCTCGAAGTGTTGAACCGGGCGGGTTCGGCCCTGGCCGTCGAGACGGACCTGCAGCGCCTGGTGCAGATCGTCACCGACGCGGGGGTGGAGCTAACCGGCGCGGAGTTCGGAGCCTTCTTCTACAACCTGCTCAACGAAGCCGGTGAGAGCTACATGCTCTACACCCTCTCCGGGGCGCCCCTGGAGGCGTTCTCCAAGTTCCCGATGCCCCGCAACACGGCCGTCTTCGCGCCCACCTTCAGCGGCGAGGGGATTCTGCGCTCGGACGACATCACCCAGGATGCCCGGTACGGTCACAACCACCCCAGGCGCGGCATGCCGGAAGGCCATCTTCCCGTGCGCAGCTACCTTGCCGTACCGGTGATCTCCCGCTCGGGGGACGTGCTTGGAGGGCTGTTCTTCGGACATGCCGCGACGGCGGTGTTCACCGAACGATCCGAGGCCGGCCTCTCCGGCCTGGCCGCGGAGGCCGCCGTCGCCATCGACAACGCGCGTCTCTCGCAGGCGGCCCAGCGCGAGATCACCGAACGGCGCCGCGCGGAGGAGGCGCTGCGCCAACTCAACGCGACGCTGGAGGAACAGGTCGAGGAGCGGACCGCTCAACTGCGCGAGCGGGAAGAGGCCCTGCGGCAGTCGCAGAAGATGGAGGCGGTCGGCCAGCTCACCGGCGGGGTGGCGCACGACTTCAACAACCTCCTGCAGGTCATCATCGGCAATCTGGACACGCTGACGCGCAACATCCCGGCCGAGTCGGCGCGCCTCCTGCGGGCTGCGACGAACGCCATGAACGGGGCCCGCCGGGCGGCTGCGCTCACCCAGCGGCTTCTGGCGTTTTCCCGTCGGCAGCCGCTCAATCCAAAGCCGATCAGCGTGAACAGCCTCGTCACGGGCCTCTCGGAACTGATCCACCGGACCCTTGGTGAGCCGGTGTCGGTCGAGACGGTGCTCGCGGCTGGGCTGTGGCAGGTCGAGGTTGATCCCAATGAGTTGGAGGCGGCCATCCTGAACCTGGCGGTCAACGCTCGCGACGCCATGCCCGACGGCGGACGGCTGACCATCGAGACCGTCAACGCCCACATCGACGACGGCTATGCGGCGAGCCATGCCGAGGTCATGGCGGGCCAGTATGTCGCCATTTCGGTGTCCGACACGGGCGCCGGGATGGATTCGAAGACGGCGGCCCAGGCGTTCGAGCCGTTCTTCACGACCAAGCCCGTCGGCAAGGGCACCGGCCTCGGGCTCAGCCAAGTCTACGGCTTCGTCAAGCAGTCCGGCGGCCATGTGAAGATCTATTCCGAACTGGGCCAGGGTACGACAGTGAAGATCTACCTGCCGCGGCGGACCACCGAGCCTTCGGACGCGGAGGCGGTCGAGGATCTGTTCGCCCCGGAAGCGGCGAGCGAGGAGACCATCCTCGTGCTCGAGGATGACGACGACGTGCGGACCTATTCCGTCGAGATCCTGCGCGAGCTCGGCTATCGCGTCGTCGAAGCCCACGACGGCCCTTCCGCCCTGCGCCTGCTGGAGCGGCAGTCGCGCGTGGATCTGCTGTTCAGCGACGTGGTGCTGCCGGGCGGCATGACCGGCGCCCAGGTGGCGGCCAAGGCGAGAGAGCTGAGGTCGGGCCTCAAGGTGCTGTTCACGACGGGATACGCCCGCAACGCGATCATCCATCACGGTCGATTGGACAAGGGCGTCCAACTGATCACCAAGCCGTTCAGTTCGAGCGACCTGGCGGCCAAGGTTCGTGACGTCCTGGATGACCTTGTCTGACAACCGCTGGGGCGGCGTGCGTTTTCCGACCCGTTTTGTGCTAAAATGTCCATCGGGATCGGATCCGGACCGATTTCAGATCCTGGCCGTTTTATCTGAGTAGAGCTTCCGGAAAGCTAGATAAGCCGATGTACGCCCCGCCAGAGATGGCCGACCAGATGCTGCAGCAGGCGCTTGCGGTCGTGCGGTCCGGCGATGAGGCGCTTCTCTCGGCGCTGGATGAACTCCCCGCAGCCGTCTACGTCACTGACGCCGAGGGCGTTGTCACCTACTTCAATCCCGCCTGCATCGACTTCTCGGGCCGACGGCCGGAGGTGGGCCAGGACCGCTGGTGCGTGACCTGGAAACTGTACACCGATGACGGCGCCTTCCTGCCGCACGACCAGTGCCCGATGGCGGTCGCCATCCAGACGCGACGCCCCATCCGCGGCGTGACTGCGGTGGCCGAGCGCCCGGACGGCAGCCGGGTCAATTTCACGCCCTATCCCACGCCCATCGTGGACGCCGAGGGCGCCCTCGTCGGTGCGGTCAACATGCTGATCGACGTCACCGACCAGAAGCAGGCGGAGTACCTGCGGGCGCAGGCCCTGCGGTGTCAGCGGCTGGCGTTCGCCGTCACGGATCAGCAGACCATCGAGACGCTCAGCGCCATGGCCGCGGAATTCGAGGCGAAGGCTGCAGCCTTGGACGCGTGCCGCGAAGCCGCCGCCTGACGGCATTCAAGCTCCCTCTCCGGGGCGGCGCTACGGGCTCCGCCGCTATTTCCCCAGCGCGGCGCCGTGTGGGCCGGGGGCCGGAACCGGCCGCGGCGGGCGCAGGTTTCCAGAGCGAGCGCCGGAGGGCGGGTCGCGGGGAATCTCGCGGCCTCGCGCCGGCCCAGGTTTGAAGCCATGTCCGAGCTACCCTCCCATCACGACCTGATCTTCGCCAGCCGGGTGACCGGAACCGCGATCCTCAACACGGCCGGCGACCGCATCGGCCACGTGGAGGACCTTTCCATCCACAAGCGGTCCGGCGAGGTTATCTACGCCATCCTCTCCTTCGGCGGCTTCCTGGGAATCGGCGAGCGTTGGCACCCGGTGCCCTGGGCGCTGCTGGAATATGATCCCGCCAAGGCCGGCTATGTCCTTCCGCTCGACAAGGCGGACCTCGCCAAGGCGCCGTCGCTCAGCCGTGAGGACTTGGAGGAACTGGGCGCCGGCGAGCACTGGCGCGACCAATTGTTCGACTACTACGGCCGCTACGGGGTCGTGCCCTACATCATCTGAGGCCAGCGGGTCGGGTCCGTCACCTCGCGGCAGCCTGACTCGCGCCCGCCGATCCCGCCGCTAAGATGGCGTTCCAGTGGAACGCCGCGGCCCCCGCGCGCGTCGGGGAGCCCTGCGTCTTGAACCATTCGCCAGCCGAGAGTCCGGGCATCGAGGTGTGGAGCGGCGGCTGCGCCCGCTGGGAATGCGACACCCAGGACCACATGAACGTGCGCTTCCACGTGGCCAAGGCCATGGAGGGCATGGCCAGCCTCGTGGCCGAGATGGGCCTGGCGCACGCCTTTTCCGCCACGGCCGAGACCACCGTGGACGTGGCGGACATCTACGTCCGCTTCCTGCGCGAGGCTCACGCCGGCGGCTCCCTCTACATGACCGGCGGCGTCGTCGAGTTCGGCGAGACCGACGCGCGCCTGCTGCTGGTGCTGCGCCATCCGGCGGGCGAGCCGGCCTCGGCCTATCAGGTGGTGGTGCGGCACGTGTCGGTGGCCGACGCTCGTCCGCTGCCGTGGCCGGAGCGGGTGCGCGCGCAGGCGCCGCAGCTGAAGGTGGAGGTCCCGCCCTACGCCGCCACGCGCACGCTGGACCTGGAGCCGTCGGCGGGGCTGGCCAGCCTCGAGCGGGCGCTGGAGCTGAAGCTGCCGCGCATCTCGCTGACCGTGCTCACCCCGCCCGACTGCGACGTCTTCGGCCGCATGCGCCCGGAGGTGTTCATCGGCCGGATCGGCGACGGCATGCCCCGGCTGCTGCAGAAGAAGCCGTCGGGCGCCCAGGAGGATCGGCGGATCGGCGGCGCGGCGGTCGAGTACCGGCTGGTCTTCTTCCAGCGGCCGCGGCCCGGCGACCGCATCGAGCTGCGCTCGGGCGTCATCGAGCTCGCCGAACGCTACCGCCGCACGGTGCACTGGCTGCTCGATCCGGACAGCGGCCGCGCCTGGGGCGTGGCGGCCAACGTCGGCATCCGCCTGGACCTGCAGACCCGCAAGACGCTCCCCTTCACGCCCGAGGTGGTCGCCGAGGAGGGCGGGGCGGTGGTCGCCGGGATGAGCTTCTAGCGGCTCAGACCTCCGCCCACTGGCGCAACAGGTTGTGGTAGCAGCCGACCAGCGTCCGCCGCGCGTCGGCGTCAGCGCCGGTCAGGTTCAGCTGCTGGATCGCGCCGTCCATCTCGAACAGCAGGGCGCGGCGGGCGTCGTCGCGCACCAGGCTCTGCACCCAGAAGACGCAGGCGAGCCGCTCGCCGCGCGTCACCGGCGTCACCTGGTGCAGGCTGGTCGCCGGATAGAGCACCAGGTCGCCGGCCTCCAGTCGAACGCCGTGCGCGCCGTAGGTGTCGAAGATCTCCAGCTCGCCGCCGTCGTAGTCCCCGGTGTCGGTGAGGAACAGGGTGGCCGAGACGTCGGTGCGCAGCTTGCGCCCGGTGCGCGGATCGATCCGCACGCCGCCGTCCACGTGCGCGCCGAAGCTCATGCCTTCGCAGTAGCGGTTGAACATCGGCGGGTAGACCAGGTTCGGCAGCGCCGCGCTGATGAATAGCGGATGCCGCTCCAGCGCCTGCAGGACGATCGCCTGGCACTCGGCGGCGAGCGTCGAGGCCTCGTCGATCTGCTGGTTGGCCTTGACCGCCGCGCCCTGGTGGCCGGCGGTCGCCCGCCCGGCGACCCAGGCCTCGCCGGCGCCCGCCAGCAGCGCCCGCAGCCGGCCCACCTCATCGGGCCCGAGAGCCTGGTCGACGGTGATCAGCATGCGCTTCTCGCCTAGCGCCGATAGACCAGGCTCAGCATGGCCGTCCGCCCCGAGCCCGGCACGGCGCGCCCGCCATCCGATTGGATCAGGCTGTCATAGTAGTTCGCGTTGGTCAGGTTGAAGAGGTTCAGGCGCACCTCGTAGTCCGCCTGGCGCCAGGCGAGCGTCGCATCGCAGCGCACATAGCCCGGCGCGCTCACCAGGTCGGTGTTGTTGGCGAAGCGCCGGGCGATATAGGTCGCGCCGCCGCCGACCTGCCAATGCGCTGGCAGGTCGTAGGTGGTCCACAGGGTGGCGGTGTCAGCCGGCGTATTGGACGGGACCTTGCCTTCCGTCCCCGGCGCGATGGCCGAGACGATCTTCGCGTCGAGATGGGTGTAGCCGCCGAACACCTGCCAGCCCTTGGCCAGCCGCCCCACCGCCCCCAGCCTGACGCCGCGCACGCGGATGTCGCCGTTGGCCGTGTAGGTGCTGTCCGGGTTCTGCGAGCGCGAGTTCGACTGCCGGATCTGGAAGGCCGCGGCGGTGACGTCGAGCGCCTCGTCCAGCAGCGACCACTTGGCGCCAGCCTCATAAGCCTCGTTCTTTTCCGGCGGCAGCGGCCGGCTGATGCCGGTGGTGGAGGTGAGCTGCTCCAGGGACGGATTAAACGAGGTCGAATAGGAGACGTAGTAGGTCTGCGCCGGCGTCGGCTGCCAGATCGCGCCGGCGCGCACGCTGGTGAAGTCCACCGTCTGGGAGGCCTGAGCCAGGCTGGTGTTCCCCGGCGTGTTGGCGCTGTTGACCGAGTTGCTGATCTTCGCCGCGAACCGCTCATAGCGCAGGCCTCCGACCAGCTTCAGCAGCGGAGTGAGGGTCACCGTGTCGTTGAGATAGGCCGCGGTCGTGTCGGCCTTGCCGCGGGCCAGATTTGCGAGGGTCTGCCCGCTTACCGGCGAGGCCGCGTAGGCGGGATTCAGCAGGCTGACGCAGCCCACGTACCCCGCGGGCAGGGCGACGCCGTTGCAGGCTCCGGTGCGCGCGTAGCTCTGGTTGCGGTAGCTGTCGCGGCCGATTTCGCCGCCCACCAGCAGGGCATGCGTGAGCGGGCCCGTCGTGAAGTCCCCGCTGGCCTCCAACTGGTCGTACAGCGAGGTGTCGCGGATCACCCGGTCGTGGCTCTGCAGCCGGACCGTCAGTTGATCCGGCGGCAGGCTGCTGGCGCCCGCGGGGTTGAGCGCCGCATAACCGCCCGGGCCGAGGATCCCGATCCCCTGTGCGGCGGTCTCGCGCGCATCCGTCCGCACACGGTTGACCTGCAGCTGGTTGCGGATCAGGGCGCCGCCGGCGAAGCGGCGCCTCAGCTCGACGCCCGCCGCGGCTACGTCCTGGACCGTCCGGTCGTCGGAATAGCCGTAGACGGTGTCGCGGCCGGTCCGCGCCGGCTCTCCGTTCAGCGGCGGCGCGCCGTAGTCCGGCCGGTCGCGGTTGTGCTGCAGAAGGGCCGAGAGCGTGAGCTCGGTGGCCCCGCCGATGCCGAAGCGGACGGAGGGCGCCACTCCATAGTCCCCCACGGTGGTCTTGCGGCGGGTGGAGACCGCGCCCCACTGGCCCATCACCGCCACCCGCAGCGCCGCCTCGTCGGACAAGGGGACGTCCAGGTCTCCGGTGGCGCGGGCGAGGCCGTTGGTCGTGCCCGAGGCTTCCACCTCCTGGAGCGGGCGCAGGCTCGGGCGCTTGGAGACCTGGTTGATCGCCCCGCCGGTCGAGCCGCGGCCGAACAGCATCGAGGAGGGCCCCATCAGCACCTCCACGGAATCCAGGGCGAAGGTGTCGCGGTAGTACTGGCCGCGGTCGCGCAGGCCGTCCAGGAAGATGTCGGTGCCGGCGGTGAAGCCGTTCAGGTTGATGTTGTTGCCGATCTGGCCGCCTTCCGCGGCGCCCAGGGTGATCCCGGGCACGTTGCGCAGCGCATCGGCGAGCGAGGTCGCCCCCTGCGACTGCAGCAGCGCCTTGTTCAGCACGGTGATCGATTGCGGGATGTCATGCAGGTCCTGCGGCAGCTTCTCCAGGCCGTTCTGCGCGTCGCCGTAGCCGTGGACGGCAGCGACGACGGTGACGCCGTCGACGTGCGGCGCTTCCCCGGCCTGCGCCAGCGCGGGGGCCAGCGCCAGCGTGCCGGCCGCCCCTGCGCCGACGAGCCGCGCGCGCCGGCGTGAGACGATTCCCGCCCTCCGGCTCCCCAGCCCCACGTGCATCGCATCCCTCGACCGCCTCGCGGCCGACGAAGCTCAGCCACCCGGCAGTGCTAATGCGAATAGTTCGCAATGCCAAGCCTTCTTGCAAATGATTTGCAAGAGCGCCGGCCTCAGGCTTGAGCCTCAGCGTTTCGGGGGCGGTGGCTGGGTGAACTCCGCTTCGATCATGACCTCGATCTCGTCGCCCACGCCGAAGTTCGTGCCGGGCGCCGGCAGGCCGTAGGTGATGCCGAAATCCGAGCGCCGGATCGTCCCGTGCGCCGAAAAGCCGATGCGCGAGCCCATCGGGTCGAAGCCACCCGCGGGATAGCCGCCGTTGTAGCTGGCCTCCAGCATCACGGGCTTGGTGACGCCGTGAAGGGTGAGGTCGCCGGTCACCTTGGCGGTCGTGGGGCCGGTGGGCTCGATCTTGGTCGAGCGGAAGGTGATCTTCGGGAACTTCGCCGCGTCCAGGAACTCCCGCTCGATCTGAGCGTCGAAGTTCAGCTTTGCCGGGTCGGGATAGTTGGTCTGCAGCGAGTTGGCGTCGATGTCCGCCGTCACTGACTGGGCCTGGGGATGCGCCGGGTCGAAGGCGAGCTTGGCGCTCATCCGGGTGAACCGCGCCGTGTAGTGCGACAGCCCCAGGTGGCTGATCCGGAAATTCAGGCTCCCATGCGCCATGTCCACCGCATAGGCGCCGGGCGGCGGCGGCGAGGGCTGCTGCGCGGCGGCCAGACCCGGCGTCGAGGCGAGGGCGGCGAGCGCTGCAAGGGCGAGGGCTTTCATCGGGGGCTCCGGCTTTGGCTTCACGAACCCAGGACGAACCGGGTCGACGAATGCCGACATACCACCGCTACCGGGGCCGTTGACAAGCCGCAGGGCGCGGCGCGTAGTTTTGCAGAACGCCGGTCTTCGGCGGCCCGCCCACCGGCCGGCGCCGATGGAGCCTCGCGCATGCAGCGAGCCCCGCACCTGAAGACCCTGGGCTTCCGGGCCGCCCTGGCGGCGCTGGCGCTGGGGGCCTACCTGGCTACTGACGCGGTGCGGGCGGACCCGCGGCCCGACCCGCGGCCGGACCAAATGACTCCCGGCTCGATCACCATCCTGGGCGGATTCCCCATGGCGGCGGAATGCGCCCGCGACGCCAAGGCCGGCGTGTTCGACCTGCCGGCCGACAAGATCTGCACCCAGGCCCTGCAGACCGAGGCCCTGACGGGCCGGGACATGGCCGCGACCCTGGTCAACCGCGGGATCATGCGCATGCACCGCACGACCATGGACGAGGCCCGGCGCGATTTCGACATGGCCATCCGCATCAAGCCGGATCTGGGCGAGGCCTACGCCAACCGCGGCGCCGCCGACCTCGCCCAGCACCGCGCCAGCGACGGCCTGGCGGACCTCGATCGGGCGATCGCGCTCGGCATGGAGGAGCTCGAGAAGGCCTACTTCAATCGCGGCCTCGCGCACGAGGCGCTCGACGACCTCAAGGCGGCCTACTTCGACTACAGGAAGGCCCTGGAGCTCGCGCCGACGTGGGACGCGCCGAAGAAGGAGCTGATGCGGTTCACCGTCGTCAGCCGCTAGCCATCAGCGACTGGGCTTCCCATGTGGGGGAGTAGTCCAGGAGCCTGTCATGCGCGCCATTCTCGCCGCCGCTCTCGGCCTCGCGGCCGTCCCTATCCTCGGTCTCGCAGCGCCGGCGTCCGCCCAGCTGCTCACGCCGCGGCCCTTCGCCTCGCCGAACCTGCAGCAGCAGATGGACCTGCAGCTGCGCCTCAACGCCCTTCAGGCGCAGCAGTCCCAGGCCAATAGCCAGGCCGTGACCCAGCAGAACCAGCTGATGAACCTCGAGGCGCAGCTTCAGGCGCAGCAGGCCTACGCCAACGTCCAAGCCGAGAGTGCGACGCCCAGGCTGGCGCCGCCTCCCGTCATCGGCCCGATGCCGCAGATCGACACCAGCCAGCTGGCCTCCATGCCCGACGCCGCGCTCGCGGCCTCGAACGCGCGGATCAGGGCCGCCGCCGCCAACCGTCATTGATGCGGGCGGAGCGCTCGCCCTCCAGCGGCGTTATCGCCTCGGCATTCGATCAGGCGAGAGGCGCAACATGCGTTGGCAAGGCGGCCGCCAGTCCGGCGACATCGAGGACCGGCGCGGGCTCGGGCCCGTCGGCGTAGGCGGTCTGGGCGTCGGCGGCGTGGTGCTGGCCCTGATCGGCTACTTCGTCTTCGGCATCAGTCCGCAGACCACGCTGAACGCGGTGAACGGCGCCGGCGCACCGCCCGCGCAGCAGCAGGGCGTGCAGGGCAAGGTCGCCGACCCCGAGGGCCAGTTCGTCGACGTGGTCTCGACCAATGTGGACGACGTCTGGAGCCAGATTTTCCGCCAGCAGGGCCGCAGCTATCGGCCCCCGCGGGGCGTGGTGCTCTACACCCAGGCCACCGGCACCCGCTGCGGCCTCGGCCAGTCGGCGATGGGCCCGTTCTATTGCCCGCAGGACCAGCGGGTCTACCTGGACCTCGCCTTCTGGCAGGAGCTGGAGGGCCGCTTCGGGGCCAGGGGCGACGCCGCCAAGGCCTATGTGATCGCCCACGAGATGGGCCACCACGTGCAGAACCTGCTGGGCGCCACCGGCCAGGCCGAGCAGATGGGCGCGCGCGGGGCCGAGAGCGGCTCGGTCAGGCTTGAGCTGCAGGCCGACTGCTACGCGGGGGTCTGGGCGGCGCACGCCTCGGAGGTCTCCGGCGGGCAGGTCGCGCTCGATCCAAAGGACGTCGAGGACGGTCTGCGCGCCGCCGCCGCGGTGGGCGACGACACCCTGCAGAAGGAGGCCACCGGACGCGTGGCGCCCGA
>JAQGIJ010000205.1 GCA_028291285.1 Phenylobacterium sp.
GGCAACCGGGCGTGGCGCCGGGCCCATCAAATGACACGGCGCACCCGCGATCCGTGCGTATCCGATGTTAGGCGCGGCCCCGGGGGGCCCGCGGCCCTGGGGGGCCCCGACGTCGGCAACCGGTGGCACGTCCATGAGCATTGGTGAGAAGCTGGATCGCGCGAACGGCGGAGCCAGGGGCTTCGATGTGATCCGCCTGTTCCTGACCATTCTGATCATCGCCTATCACTCCCGCTGGATCGTCAGCCGGGAAGTGGGGGTCAATCTGGCGCGGGAGTCCTGGTTCCAGGCCGCCAGCGTGGTGCCGGTGTTCTTCGCCCTGAGCGGCTTCCTGGTCGCCGGCAGCGCCCAGCGGCTGCCGCTCAGGCACTTCCTGATCAACCGCGCGCTGCGCATCGGTCCGGCGCTGGCGGTCGAGGTGGTGGGCAGCGCCTTCATCCTGGGCGCGATCTTCACGACCCTGCCGCTGGCGAGCTATTTCGCCCAGCCGCACCTGTGGCGCTACCTGCTGAACATCGTCGGCTTCATCAGCTTCAGCCTGCCCGGCGTGTTCGAGGACCTGCCGATGAGCGGCATGGTCAACATCTCGCTCTGGACGATCCCCTGGGAGCTGGTCTGCTACGGCCTGATCTGCCTGTTCATCCTGAGCGGCCTGGCCCGCCGGCCGGGGCCGGTCGCGCTGGGGTTCGTCGCCTACGGGCTGGCCGGCCTGGCCGTCGAGGTGCTGCAGCTGGCGGTGGGCCAGGACGCGCTCTCGGGCGTGCTGCAGCACGTCTTCTTCGGCGCCGGGCCGAAGTTCATCCTGTTCTTCGGCGCCGGGTTTTGCGCCTACCAGGTGAGATACAAGATCCCCTACCGGCTGGAGATCTTCGCCGCCGCGGCGGTGGTCTGCATCCTGGTCGCCACCTTCGCGCCGACGCGGTGGGGCTTCTCGCCGATCGTATCGCTGCTGACGGTCTTGCCGCTGAGCTACATGGTGCTGTTCGGCGGGGTGTCGGACCTCCCGAGCCTGCCGATCCTGCACCGCGGCGACTATTCGTACGGGATGTTCCTCTACGCCTTCCCGATCCAGCAGGCGGTGATGGCGGCCGTGCCCGGGCTGGACGCCCCCGTGCTGACGCTGATCGCGCTGCCGCTGGTCGCCGCCTTCGCGGCGCTCTCCTGGCATTTCGTCGAAAAGCCGATCCTGAAGATGCGCCGGCGCTTCTCCTTCGTCGCCCGCACCCGGCTGAGCCCGGTGGAGCAGGGAGCGGAGCCGGCGGCGCAGCGCCCGAGCCCCGGTCCCGCGCTGGCGGGCGAGTGAGCCTGCGCCGCCGCCCGGCTCACCAGGCGCCGATCTCGCGCAGCTGCCGGGCCAGCTCCGGCGGCAGGTCGGCGACGAGGTCGTGGGCGAGGTCCTGCGGCGCGTCCGCAGGCGCCAGATAGCGCCAGCCCTGGAAGGCCCGCCTGGGCGTCGGCGCCACGCGCACGATCTGCGCGTCCAGCGTCACCTCGCAGCGGGCGGCGACCCCCTCCCCCACCGTGGCGACGTCGAGGATCGCCTGGCGGCAGAGGATCACGCCCTTGAACACCCGGTAGAGCGAGCCGCCCCCGACCATCTCGGCCGCACGCTTGGGCGTCTGCCGGGTGCGCAGCGTCCAGGCCCGGTCGGCTACGGCGTCGGCCGCGCGCCAAGCCACCAGCTCCTCGACCGTGTCGCAGCCGACGCAGAGCTTGATCATGTGCAGGGGCATAGGGAAATCAGTGACTTAGAGGGCCGGGAAGCCCCGTGTGATGCAGCGTGTGTAGCAGACTTCGCCCGTTTGCCCATGGGCGCGATTGTCCTACCCCACTTGTTTCGGCCTCTGGGGCAAGGCGCTACTGGCTCCTCGTGATGAACCGGGCGCGCTCAAGCAGTTCGTCATAGGTGATGATGTCGATGCTACGGCACTCACGCCGGAACAGTTCAAAGGTGTCCGCCATCACGGTGGCGTCTCTCGCGTTCCCCAACCTTGCGAACTCCTCCTTGGAACCGATGACCAAGATGCTTCTGGCGTTGCGGGTACGGGCCGTGAGCTTCTCCGTGCCCGACTTGTTATAGTGCTCTCCGGTCTGGGAGAAGGACAGCCATTCCGCCTTCTGCTCGATGATCTGCGACACCGCGCTCATGAACTCCGGGCTGACTCCCATGTCCCCGCGCGTCCACCACGCTTGGTCTTGAATAGCGGAGTGCTCGGCTTCTTGATTTCTACGAGGACGGTGTAATCCGTGAAGCTCATGAGGAAGTCGATCATGGGCTGGTTCTTGTTGTCAGTCCCGCCGACGCCAACTTTCATCTCTCGGTCGAACTGCTTCGTGATCCGATAGTCTAAGCCGTAGCCGAACACCCACTGCTGCCGCTCAAAGAAATCCTGCCACTCGCCTTCGCTCCAAGCGTCTAGGCCGATCTGGCGTTCGTACTCCTCTAGGCCCTGCTTTCGGCCAAGGAGCACGTTGATTTCGTCAGCCGTCAGCGTGTTCTGAATAGCGCGCAGGAAGTCCTTGCGCTGCGCCTCAGTCATTCCCCTGACGCGCTCAACAATCTCACGGTCAGATGCGTCAATGATCGTTTTGGGGCCTGCCGTCGTAGAGATGTCCTGAATGACAAACCTCTCCCGGTTCGACAGGTCGATGAACTGTATCTGGTTCAGGAATGATAGAAGCCGATCGAACTCATCGTCTCGGAAGGTGAACTCGTGCTTATCGTACCCTTCGTACCAATCGCCCGATCGGGACTGGAACGTCTGAAAGGATAGGCGCTTGCGGCGCTTGTCGTCCTGAGTGATGAGCGCAGTTACCTGCGTCTTCCGCTTGTTTCCGGTAAGGCGAAGGCATAGTGCGCCCTGGATTTCGCCAAGCAGAACTTGGTCGCTTCCCTCTAGAACCATCCGCACATCGCGGATTTCCTCCGGGTTGTGAGCGCCATAGTTGAAGACCTTCGAGATGTAAGCCTTTCCCTGCTTCCGCATCTTGAAGTAGCTGTGGTCGTCGTCAGACATTCCCCGCCCCTTGCCCCAGGCTCGCAATCGTAAGGTGCGGCCAAAATCCCTGCGACCTGAAACTGATGTGCTGTCGCAAGGAGAGCCCTCTGAAGTGATGCGCGCGAGTTTCCCCGTAGGGGTGCCGCCCGGCCCGCAGGAGGGATCAAGGCTTCCGCCGGATCGACCAGACCAGGGCGGCCAAGCCGGGAAGCAACGCGGCGAACGCGGCGACTAGCTGGGGCGTCAGCACGATCATCTGAAGGCAATCTCCTGGGCGACGCGGCATGAGAGCAGAGCCGGGCCTGCATTGCTTGCGGGCCGATCCGCAGATTTTGCATGGCCTCAGGTCGGACTTCATGCCCCTCGGCGGGCAACATCTGCCCTTTGGCCGCGCGCATCTGAGCACAGAGGCCGGAGGGAAATCCCCTCCCGCTGAGGGGCTATTTTCCCCCTCAAGACGCCTTGACGGTCCCGCATCGAAAACGAGCGATTGCGAGACGGCAGCCCA
>JAQGIJ010000223.1 GCA_028291285.1 Phenylobacterium sp.
AGGTGCTTCGCCACGCGGGTGTTGAAGGTGTAGGCGCTGAGCCGCTCGGCGCCCTTGGTCAGGCGGAATCGGCTCTCCGGCACGATGACGTGCACGAACCCGGTCTTGGCGCACATCGAGCAGTTGCAGGCCTGCGCCTCCACCTGCGCCGGCAGGGCGACCTCGAAGCGGACGCCGCCGCAATGACAGCCGCCCGCACGCCAGGTGAAAGCGTCCGCGCTCACTTGTAGCTCACCGCCTTGGCCGCCCGGACGATCTTCTCGACGGACGGCAGCGAAAGCGCCTCGAGGTTGGCCGCATAGGGCAGCGGCACGTCCTCCTGGCAGACCCGGGCGGGCGGCGCATCGAGATAGTCGAAGGCGTTCTCCATGACCCGGGCCGCGATCTCGGCGCCGATGCCCATCGGGCCCCAGCCTTCCTCGACCGTGACCAGGCGGTTGGTCTTCTTGACGCTGTTCACGACCGTCTCGTAGTCCATCGGGCGGATGGTGCGAAGGTCGACGACCTCGGCCTCGATGCCCTCCTTGGCGAGCCGCTCGGCGGCCTCGAGCGCGAAGCCGACCATCCGGGAATAGGCGACGATGGTGACGCCGGTCCCCTCGCGCCGGATCTTGGCCTTGCCGATCGGCAGCACCCAGTCGATGCCTTCGGGCACATCGAACTCCTGGCCGTAGAGCATCTCGTGCTCCAGGAAGACCACCGGGTTCGGGTCGCGGATGGCGGCCTTCAGCAGACCCTTGGCGTCGGCCGCGTCATAGGGGGCGATCACCTTCAGGCCCGGCACGTGGCCGTACCAGGGCGCGTAGTCCTGGCTGTGCTGGGCCGCGACCCGCGCGGCCGCGCCGTTGGGGCCGCGGAAGACGATCGAGGTCTTCAGCTGGCCGCCGGACATATAGAGCGTCTTCGCGGCAGAATTGACAATGTGGTCAATGGCTTGCATGGCGAAGTTGAAGGTCATGAACTCGACGATCGGCTTCAGCCCCGCCAACGCCGCCCCGACTCCCAGCCCGGCGAAGCCGTACTCGGTGATCGGCGTGTCGACGACCCGACGTTCGCCGAATTCCTGCAGCAGGTCGCGGCTCACCTTGTAGGCGCCCTGGTACTGGGCGACCTCCTCGCCCATCAGGAAGACGTCCGGGTCGCGGCGCATCTCCTCGGCCATGGCGTCGCGCAGCGCGTCGCGCACGGTCTGCTTGATCAGGTTCACGCCCTCGGGGAGCTCGGGGTCCTTCAGCGGCTGGGGCGGGGTGACGGCCGCCGGCCCCTCGCCCTCCGGCCGGCCCTTGGCCTCGGAGGGGCCCTTCTTCTCCTCGTCGCCCGAGGGCTCCTTGGCGAACGGCTGGTCGGAGACGGTGTCGATCTGCTTGGCGTCGGCCTTGGCTGTAGCGGGAGCCGGGGCCGCAGCGGGCGATGACGCGGGGGCTGACGGCGGCGCGGCCGCGGCGCCGTCCTCGCCGGAGAGCCGGGCGATCGGGGTGTTGACCTTCACCTCCTGGGCCCCCTCGGGCACCAGGATGGCCTCGACGGTGCCTTCGTCGACGGCCTCGACCTCCATGGTCGCTTTGTCGGTCTCGATCTCGGCGATCACGTCGCCGGACTTCACCTGGTCGCCCACCTTTACGTGCCACTTGGCGAGCGTCCCCTCCTCCATCGTCGGCGACAGCGCGGGCATCAAGACGTCGGTCACGCGCGCGCCTCCGTGTAGACGTCGGTGTAGAGCTCGGAGGGCTCGGGTTCGGGGGAGGTGCGGGCGAAGTCGGCTGCGTCGGCGACGATGCGCTTCACTTCCGCATCGATGGCCTTGAGCGCGGCCTCGTCGGCCCAGCCCTTCTCTTCCAGCAGTTCCTCGACGTGGTCGATCGGGTCGCGGGTCTTGCGGATCGCGTCCACCTCCTCGCGGGTGCGGTACTTGGCCGGGTCGCTCATCGAATGGCCGCGGTAGCGATAGGTCTTCATCTCCAGGATGTACGGGCCCTTGCCCGAACGGGCGTACTCGCCGGCCTTGCGGGCCGCGGCCTGCACGGCCAGCACGTCCATGCCGTCGACCTCCTCGCCCGGGATGCGGAAGGAGGCGCCGCGCTTGTAGAGGTGGGTCTCGGAGGACGAGCGCTCGATCGAGGTGCCCATGGCGTACTGGTTGTTCTCGATGATGTAGACGATCGGCAGGCGCCAGAGCTCGGCCATGTTGAAGCTCTCGTAGACCTGGCCCTGGTTGGCGGCGCCGTCGCCGAAGTAGGTGAAGCTGACCTTGCCGTTGTCGCGGTAGCGGTTGGCGAAGGCCAGGCCGGTGCCGAGCGGCACCTGGGCGCCGACGATGCCGTGGCCGCCGTAGAAGTCGGCCTGCGTCGAGAACATGTGCATCGACCCGCCCTTGCCCTTGGACGAGCCGCCAGCGCGGCCGGTGAGCTCGGCCATCACCTCGCGCGGATCCATGCCGCAGGCGAGCATGTGCCCATGGTCACGGTAGCCGGTGATCACCTGGTCGCCGGGCTGCTTCACCGACTGCACGCCCACCGCCACGGCCTCCTGGCCGATGTAGAGGTGGCAGAAGCCGCCGATCAGCCCCATGCCGTAGAGCTGGCCCGCCCGCTCCTCGAACCGGCGGATCAGCAGCATGTCCCGGTAGAGCTTAAGCAGCTCCTCCTTGGCGGCGGCGCCTGCGGCCCCGGGCGAGGCCTTGCGGGTCGCCGCGCCGTTGATCTTCCGCCGACCGGCCACACCGGTCTGCCCACGCGCCATGCGTCTCTCCACTCCAAAGTCGGATCGTCCCTTAGACCGTACGGAGCGGCTTAGGGCTTCACGCGGATCACATAGTCTCTTGGATCGGCGAAGCCTAGCAGGGAGCGCGCCCTTTCCTCCAGCAGATCAGCCGAAAGGCTGGTGTCGCGCAAGAGCCTGGCGCGCACCTCCAGGTCCTGGCGCTGGGCGCGAAGGGCGGCGAGCTCGCGGGTCTTGGCGGTCAAGGTTTCACTGCGCTGGCCGGAGGTCAGCAGCCCCTGGTCGCCGGTGAACGCATGGAAGGCGAAGTAGAAGATCAGGAACGCCAGGGCGGCGGTCGGCAGGTAGGGTCGAAGGCGGGCGAGCAACGGCGAATCCCTCGGGCAGGACCGCCGCAACCTCGCGCGATCGTGGTTAAGGCGCGGCTAAGATCGTCCCATCACGAACACTGTCATCCCGGAAGGCGCGGAGCGGCTGTCCAGGATGACAGCCTTGGCTACCCCCGCGCCTTCAGCGCCTTGCGGCCGAGGTAGATTGCCTGGTCGCCGAGCTCCTCCTCGATGCGCAGCAGCTGGTTGTACTTGGCGGTGCGGTCGGAGCGGGCGAGCGAGCCGGTCTTGATCTGCCCGCAGTTGGTGGCGACGGCGAGGTCGGCGATGGTGGAGTCCTCCGTCTCGCCGGAGCGGTGGCTCATCACGGCCGTGTAGGCGGCGCGGTGGGCCATGTCGACGGCGTCGAGGGTCTCCGAGAGGCTGCCGATCTGGTTGACCTTCACCAGGATGGAGTTGGCCAGGCCCTTCTCGATCCCCTCGGCGAGACGCGCCGGGTTGGTCACGAAGAGGTCGTCGCCGACCAGCTGGATCTTGCCACCCAGCCGTTCGGTGAGCAGCTTCCAACCCTCGAAATCATCCTCGGCGCAGCCGTCCTCTATGCTGACGATCGGGAACTTGGAAACCAGGCCGGCCAGGTAGTCGACCATGCCGCCCGCGTCGAGGGTCTTGCCCTCGCCTTCCATGACGTACTTGCCGGCCTTGAAGAACTCGCTGGAGGCCACGTCCAGGCCCAGCAGGAAGTCGTCGCCCGCCTTGTAGCCCACCGCCTCGCCGGCCTGGACGATGAAGGCCAGGGCGTCCTCGGCGCTGGAGAGGTTGGGCGCAAACCCGCCCTCGTCGCCGACGTTGGTGTTGTGGTGGGCGTCGTGCAGCGCCTTCTTCAGGCCGTGGAAGATCTCCGCCCCCATGCGCAGGCCTTCGGCGAAGCTCGCGGCGCCGGTGGGCAGGATCATGAACTCCTGGATGTCGATCGGATTGTCGGCGTGCGCGCCGCCGTTGATGATGTTCATCATCGGCACCGGCAGCACCCGGGCCGAGACCCCGCCGACGTACTTGTAGAGCGGTAGGGCCGCGGAGCTGGCGGCGGCCTTGGCGGTGGCGAGACTCACGCCCAGGATGGCGTTGGCCCCCAGCCGGCCCTTGTTCGGCGTGCCGTCGAGCTCGATCAGCAGCATGTCGATGCGCCGCTGGTCCTCGGCGTCCGCGCCGGCGAGCGCGTCGTAGATCTCGCCGTTCACCGCATCGACCGCCTGGCGCACGCCCTTGCCGCCATAGCGCGCCTTGTCGCCGTCGCGCTTCTCCACCGCCTCGTGCGCGCCGGTGGAGGCGCCGGAGGGCACGGCGGCGCGACCCATCGAGCCGTCTTCCAGGATCACGTCGACCTCGACCGTGGGATTGCCGCGGCTGTCCAGGATCTCGCGGGCGTTGATGTCGACGATCTCGGTCATCGGGTCCTCGTCTGGGGTTGGAGCGGGCGACGCTTAGCGAGGCGCGGCCCGGCAAACAACCCTGCAGCCGCGCCCCGCGCAGGGGTTTCGCCCGCCGGCGTTCGGCCGCTATAGGCTGTGATCAAACCAAGGGAGAGACGCCCGTGCTGCTCGTGGAGAAGACCGGCCCCGTGGCCGTGGTGACGCTGAACCGGCCCGAGGCGATGAACGCCCTCTCTAAGGCCCTGCGCGCGGCGCTCTGGCAGGCGCTGCAGGAGCTGGAGGCGGATGCCGAGGTGCGCGTCATGGTGCTCACCGGCGCCGGCGAGCGCGCCTTCACCGCCGGCCTCGACCTCAAGGAGCTGGGCAGCGACCCGAAGGGCATGCAGGCGGCGAACGCCACCGATCCTTCCGAGAACCCCGCCGCCGCCGTGCTGGCCTGCAAGAAGCCGGTGGTGGGGGCGATCAACGGGGTGGCGATCACCGGGGGCTTCGAGCTGGCGCTGGCCTGCGACGTGCTGATCTGCGCCGCGACCGCGCGCTTCGCGGACACCCACGCCCGCGTCGGCATCACGCCGGGCTGGGGCCTGTCGCAGAAGCTGTCGCGCGCCATCGGCCCCTATCGCGCCAAGGAGCTGTCGCTCACCGGCAACTTCCTGGACGCCCGGACCGCCTATGACTGGGGCCTGATCAACCGCGTGGTCGAGCCCGCCGAGCTGATGCCGACGGCGATGAAGGTGGCCCAGGACATGGGCTCGATCGAGGGCGACATGCTGATCGCCTACAAGGCGATGATCGACGACGGCTATGCGCGCGACCTGTCCGAAGGCCTGGCGCTGGAGCACGAGCGCTCCACGGTCTGGAACGGGGGCGTCACGCCCGAGATGGTCGAGGCCCGCCGCGCGGCCGTGCAGGC
>JAQGIJ010000225.1 GCA_028291285.1 Phenylobacterium sp.
TCCGGCGCTCTCGGCGCTGCTCGGCGCAGGCAGCCTTGGGCTTCGCATGCTGTTGCGGCAGTTCGCCATCCAGCGGCAGTGGCTGGTCTGCGTCGGCCAGCGGTCGGCGCTGGCCCGCACGGCTCATCTGATCTGCGAGCTCCTTGTCCGCCTGGAGGAGGCGGGCCGCTCCGACGGCCGCAGCTTCGAATTCCCCATGACGCAGATCGACCTGGCCGACGCGCTGGGCTTGTCGTCGGTGCATGTGAATCGCACCGTCCAGACCCTGCGCCGCGAAGGCCTGATCTCCTGGCGTGGCCGGACCGTCGAGGTCCACGACCGGCCAGGGCTGGAGTCCGTCGCCAGGTTCGACGGCGAATATCTTGTCCAGCTGGAGGCCTAGCTAGGCTCCCGGCTGTTCGCATTTTGGTCGCCTGTTCCAATTCCTCTGGGAGGCTCGGTCGCGACGCGGCATAGTCGCGGCCGAGAACAGCGGAGAGGGAGGGCGAATGCTCGTCGACTATGAGCTCACTGACGGCGTGGCGATCATCACCATGAACCGTCCCGAGGTGCTGAACGCGGTCAGCGTCGAGTTGCGGCGGCAGCTGGCGCTAGCCTTCCAGCGCTTCGAGGACTCGCCGCAGGCGCGCGTGGCGATCCTCACCGGAACGGGCAAGGCCTTCACCGCAGGCGTCGACGTCAAGGAGAGCGCCAGCAACGGCGTCATGGCGATGCGCGAGCCGCAGATCGACGTCCCCTGCCTGTTCTGGACCAACAACGACCTGACCAAGCCGGTGATCGCGGCGGTGAACGGCTACGCCATGGGCGTCGGCTTCATCCTGGCCGTGCTCAGCGCCGACCTCTGCGTCGCCGCGGAGTCGGCCAGCTTCGAGATTTCCGAGATCGCGCGCGGCCTGATGAGCGGGTGGGACTGGGGCTGGCAGCAGAACTGGCCGCGGGCCATCTGCATGGAGCTGGCGCTGGGCTACCGGATCAGCGCCCAGCGCGCCTACGACGCCGGGTTGATCGTCCAGGTCACGCCCGACGAGCAGCTGATGGAGACGGCCCTCGCAAAGGCCCGGGAGCTGATGCGGATCCCGCCGGCGGTGATCCGCGCCCACCGCGACCTGGTGCGCCGCCTCTCGCCGCAGGTGCCGCCGGAGGTGGCGCAGCGCTTCGAGCAGTACCGCGACGCCTATCAGGGCTCGCAGGACGCGCAGGAGGCGGTGCGGAGCTGGCTGGAGGCGCGCGCGCCGGTCTACACTGGAGTCTAGCCCCGCGGGCGGCCCGCGCGTCGCCAAATTTCCGCACCCGTGGCCGTCAGAGAGCCTGCGCCCCGGCGGAGGGAACCTGATGAGCCACCCCCCGTTTGCACGTCTTCCGGCCTAGCTCCGTGCCGGACGGGAAGACGGGGGGGCTGAGGTGGACATGGTCGAACCGGACGGCTTCGCCTTCCTGGGGAAGAGCGAAATGGCCCGGCTCGTGGCCGGCCAGGACTGGTCCGGTTCGCTTGGGCCGATCGCCGACTGGCCGAGCACGCTGAAGACCACCGTCAGCCTGATGCTGCACACGCCGGTCCCCGTCGTCCTGCTGTGGGGCGAGGACGGCGTCATGATCTACAACGACGCCTATTCGGTTTTCGCCGGCGGCCGCCACCCCGAGCTCCTCGGCAGCAGCGTGCGCGAGGGCTGGCCCGAGGTCGCCGACTTCAACGACCACGTGATGAAGGTGGGCTTCGCCGGAGGGACCCTCGCCTACAAGGACCAGGAACTGACGCTGCATCGCTCGGGCAAGCCCGAGCAGGTGTGGATGAACCTCGACTATTCCCCGGTGCTGGATGAGCGCGGCAGGCCGGCGGGCGTGATCGCCATCGTCATCGAGACCACCGAACGGGTGCTCGCCGAGCGGCGGGCGGCGGCCGAGCGCGAGCGGCAGCTGCGCATGCTGCAGCAGATGCCGGGCTTCGCCGCCGTCCTGACCGGTCCGAACTTCGTCTACGAGTTCGTCAACGACGCCTATGTGGCGATCTCGGAGCGCAGCGACTTCATCGGCCGCGGCTTCAGGGAGGTGTTCCCCGACATCGCCGGCCAAGGCTTCTTCGAGCTGCTCGACCGCGTCTCGCAGACGGGCCAGGCGGTGGTCACCCGCGACATGGAGCTGCGCCTGCACGGGTCGGCGGAACCGCAGTACATCGACTTCGTCTTCGAGCCGATCAAGGACGAGCGCGGCGCCGTCACCGGCGTGTTCATCGGCGGCTACGAGATCACCGACGCCCACCGCGCTCAGGCGGCGCTGCGCGAGAGCGAGGCCCGGTTGCGGCTGGCCCTCGACGCCGCCGCCATGGGGGCCTTCGTCTGGTATCCCGAAGAGGACCGCACCGAGGTCGACGCGCGGATGCTGGCGCTCTTCGGCCTGCCACCCGGAGGCGCGTTGTCGCTGCGCGGCGCCCTCTCCAACAGGATCCTTCCTGAGGACGGCGTCGGCTATGCCGCGGCCGTGGCCCGCGCCCTCGACCCGGCCGGCGACGGGGCGCTCAACGCTGAGATCCGCGTCACGCTGCCCGACGGCGGACGCCATTGGCTCGCGATCACCGCCCAGGTGCAGTTCGAAGGCGAGCCCCGCCGCGCCACGCGGATGGTGGGCGCCGCTCGTGACATCACCGCGAGCAAGCTCGCCGAGGCGGCGCTGCGCGAGAGCGAGGCGCGCCTGCGCTTCCTCGACCTGCTCGCCACCGAAGCCGCCCGCAGCCAGGACGCCGACGAGATCCTCGCCATCACGACCCGCATGGTGGGCGAGCACCTGAACGTCTCCGTCTGCGCCTACGCCGACATGGACGAGGACGAGGACGGCTTCACCATCCGCGGCGACTGGAGCGCGCCCGGCTCGCCCAGCATCGTCGGCCATTACAGCCTGGCCGATTTCGGAAAGCTCGCCGTGGCCAATCTGGGCGCCGGCCGGCCGCTCATCATCAACGACAACCTCAAGGAGATCGCGCCGGAGGAAGCCGCCACCTTCCGCGCGATCGGCATCACCGCCACGATCTGCATGCCCCTGGTCAAGGAGGGGCGTCTCACCGCCCTGATGGCCATTCACCACAAGGAGCCGCACGTCTGGACCGCGGGCGAGCTCGCCGTCATCCGCGAGGTGACGGAGCGGTCCTGGGCCCACGTGGAGCGGGTGGGCGCAGAGGCCGAGCTGCGGGCGAGCGAGGAGAACTTCCGGACGCTGGCGCGCGCCATGCCCAACCAGGCCTGGACCGCCCAGCCTGACGGCCAGCTCGACTGGTTCAACGAGCGCGTCTACGCCTACAGCGGCGCCGAGCCGGGCAGCCTGGACGGCGATGCCTGGGTCCGCATCATTCATCCGGAAGACCTGCCGATGGTCGACGAGCGATGGACCCGCTCGCTCGCCAGGGGCGAGACCTACGAGGCCGAGTTCCGGCTACGGCGGGCGGACGGCGCCTGGCGCTGGCATCTGGCGCGGGCGGTGCCGATCAAGGCGGCCGCGGGCCAGGTCGTCCGCTGGATCGGCACCAACACCGACATCCATGACCGCACTGAGAGCTCCCAGGCGCTGGCCGAGCTCAACACCACCCTGGAGGAGCGGGTGCAGGAGCGGACCCAGCAGCTCATCCAGGCGCAGGACGCACTCAGGCAGGCGCAGAAGATGGAGGCCGTCGGCCAGCTCACCGGCGGCATCGCCCACGACTTCAACAACCTGCTCGCCGGGATCAGCGGCAGCCTGGAGCTGCTGGAGCGCCGTCTCAGCGAGGGGCGGCTGACGAGCGTGCAGCGCTACATCGACGCCGCCCAAGGCGCGGCGCGCCGGGCCGCGGCGCTCACCCAGCGGCTGCTCGCCTTTTCCCGCCGGCAGACCCTGGATCCCAAGCCCACCGACGTGAACCGTCTTATCGGCAGCATGGAGGACCTGATCCGCCGCAGCGTCGGGCCGGATATAGAGCTGCAGGTGGCGGGTCCGCAGGGCCTCTGGACCACCCGGGTCGATCCATCTCAGCTCGAGAACGCCCTCCTGAACCTATGCATCAACGCGCG
>JAQGIJ010000264.1 GCA_028291285.1 Phenylobacterium sp.
AGACCACCGCGCCTGCGCCCGAGTCTACTGCGCCCGCCCAGGCCGCCCCGGCGCCGGCCGCCGCCGCGCCGGCGCCGCCCGCGCTTCCCACCACCGGCGACGGCGCCGAGGTCATCCAGGCGCTGGAGAAGGTCTGCATTCCGGCCGTGCGCGGCCAGGGAATCGACGCCGCGGCCAAGGCGGCGCACCTGAAGAACAACCGCCGCGACGGCACCTGGACCATGCCGCTCACCAGCGGCCGCGACTACGCGATCATCTTCCAGCCGCAGTTTTCGCAGAAGGACGTCTGCACGGCCGAGGTCCACTATGCGCTGGGCCAGGACAAGCCGATCGTCGGCGCGCTGGTCATCTGGTCCTACGTGCACCAGCCGGAGCTCACGCTGCAGGCCAACTACGTCAACACCGACCCCGACGGGATCAAGCGCGTGCGCAAATCCTGGGAGCACGTGGAGTCCAGCGGCGCATCCACCGCGGTGAACTTCTCCATCTTGACGAAGCCGGACGACAGCCCGCTGAACGCCCGCTACGGCACCGGCATGCTGTTCTACCAGGAGCGCAAGGGGCAGTAGGCGAGGGCTGCCTGGCTTATGCCGCGGCGCGCTTCTCGCCGGGCAGCCACTCCAGCACCGCCTCGACGACATCCTTCCAGCCGGGCTCGCTGAGCAGCCAATGGCTCATCTGCGGCAGGCCGACGAACTCGCCGCCGATGCGCTCGGCGATCATCCGGCCGGTGGCCGGCGGGTTCACCCGGTCGTCCTCGCCGCTGATGACCAGGCTCGGCATCGGCAGCGGGCCGGGACCGATGCTGGTGGTCATGAACGGGTCGAGCCACCAGTTGACCGTCTCGCGCACGGCGCGCGCGCTCTCCGGCCGCAACCGCGCCAGGATCGGCGCGGCTTCCTGGGGGGTCATCCGCTGCAGGCTCATGTGGCGCATGACCTCGCGGCTGGGGTCGATCGCCCCGTTGGACAGCAGCGTCGCCATCTGCGCGCCGAAGGCGGCTACCGCTTCATCCACGGTCCAGCTGACCAGGCCCCACGGCGGCGAGGGGGCGAGCAGCACGAGCGCCTGGGCCTTGACCTTTCGCGCCGCCATCTGCGCCACCAGCCCGCCCATGGAGTGGCCCACCAGGATGGGCGGCTCGTCGAGGCTCCGGCAGAGGCTGACGATGTCGCGCGCATAGTCGCGCATGGAGACGCCGATCACCTTGTCGCGGGGCTCGTTGGCCCCGTGCCCGCGCAGGTCGGGGGCGTGCACTTGGAAGCCGTGCTTCTTGAACGGCCGCTGGAACCACTCGAACGACCAGCCCCCGACGAAGGCGCCGTGCACCATAACGATCGGACTCATTCACGGACCTCCGGCGGCGGGACTGCGCGGAGGCCGCGCGTAGAACACCTGTTTAGCGCGAAAATGCTGCGGTGCGGTAGAGACTTCATGCCACCGATGCACCTTGTCCTCGCGGTGCAGCAAAATTGGCGAAGGCGTCGGCCACAAGCTCGTAGGCGGCCCGTTTGAACGGCACGATCAGCTCGGGCGCGTCGGCGAGGTAGCCCCAGCGCCAGGCATCGAACTCCGGCTCGCCGTGCGCGTCGAGATCGAAGTCGCGGTCCTCGCCGTCGAAGCGGAAGGCGAACCAGACCTGCTTCTGGCCTTTCCAGCCGCGCCAGGCCTTGGAGCCGCCGTGGTTCTCCGGGAAGTCGTAGGCGACCCAGCCGTCCGTGCGGCCGAGGTAGGTGACGCGGGTCGCGCCGGTCTCCTCGGCCAGCTCGCGCCGTGCGGCGGCCTCCAGGTCCTCGCCGTCGTCGACCCCGCCCTGTGGAAACTGCCAGTTGTGGGGACCGGGCGTCTTGTTCCGTCGGCCCAGCCAGACGCGCCCATCCGGATGGAAGAGCACGACGCCCACATTGGGGCGGTAGGCCGACAGGTCGCTCATCTCTTGACGGCCAGCGCCGAGGCGGGCGCCAGCTGGTAGCCTCTCTGTTCCACGCCCTGTGCCCAACGCGCGACCTTGTCCAAGGTTACCGGATAGGCGAAGCCGGCGCCCAGCGCCTGGCCACGCTCCAGGGCGCTGGCCTCCAGCTGCAGCAGCTGCTGGTCGATGGCGGCCTGGGTGAGCTGGTCGTCGATCACCCGCTCGGCCGAGGCCCGCGGCGCCCCGCCCCCGGTCCGGCGGCTGGCGAGCCCGTCGTCGATGAAGCCCAGGCCGCGCCCGCGGACCGCGCCCATGAAGCCCTCGTAGGCCTTGTCGTCGCCCAGGAAGCGCGAGCCCAGGTAGTTGGTCAGGGCGAAATAGCCGCTCGCCCGCGACAGGATCCAGTCGAGCTTCTTGGCGGTCTCGTTCGCCGGCGCCTGGGCCATCAGGGTGTAGGGGCCAGGGTCGTTGTCCGGATAGTCGACCGGCTCCATCGGCGTTTCCAGCAGCACCTCGTGACCCTTGCCGCGGGCCATGTCGATCCAGCCCTGCAGCCCCTCGGCGTAGGGCACGAAGGAGAGGGTGATCTGCGGCGGCAGGGTGTCGATCGCGGTCTGGGTGGCGCGCGCGTTCAGGCCCAGGCCGCCGACGACGAGGGCGATCCGCGGCCTGCCGTTGGCGACGAACGGCCGGGCGTAGGCCTGGTAGGGCGTGCGGCCGTCCGGGGCGATGATCGGCAGCGGGCCGCCCGGGCCGGGCGCGTAGAAGCCGGCGATGGGCGCCTGCGGCAACGCGCCGCCGGCCGGCGCCGGCCGCGCCGCCTCGACGGCGTTCGCAGCGAGGCCCGCCAGCGGGCCCAGCGGGCGCTCGGAAAGCCGCACCACGTCCTCGCTCAGCCAGACCATGCTCTGCGGCCCGAGCGACTGCCGCCAGCCCTGCGGCGCACGGTCGAAGACGGGGCCAAGGTGGATGCGGATCGGCCGCGCGCCCATGGGCCCCATCAGCAGGACCACGGCCGCGGCCGCGGCGATGAACAGCGCCGCGGCGCCCGCCGCGCGCAGGCCGGGCGAGCCGGCCACCGCCTTCAGGCCCTCGAAGCCGCCGCGGGTCGCGCGGCGCGGTCGGGACATCGCAATCATGGCCACCCTAGGACGCCTCCTGTCCGTGGAGGCTCGACCGATATGGTTAACCAAACCTTCCGAAGGAGTGCGATCGGGGAGGCGCGACCGCCCACCCCTCCCCGTGAAGGAACTGGCCTACTTGTCCGTGGTGGGCGGCTTGACCGCGGCGACGCGGGCCTTCGAGGCGCCGACGATCTCGGCGAGCTTGGCGGTGGGCTTCGGCAGCTTCGGCGTGGCGGCGACGGAGCCGTAGTGCAGCACGTCCTCGGCGCGGGCGAGCTGGAAGTCCTTCTTCACGTCGAAGGCCTCCGGCGGCTCCTCGGCAGGCGCGTGGGCGCCGGCGCGCACCTTGCCCTCGTCGGCGTTCAGCGCGTTGCGGAACGAGGCTTCCGAGAACTGGAAGGCCTTGTTGGCGATGCTCTGCGCCTCGTCGCGGGTGGAGGCGACCTCCAGGTCCGGGGTGATGCCGGTCTTCTGGATCGAACGGCCAGAGGGCGTGAAGTAGCGCGCCGTGGTCAGCTTCAGCGCCCCGTCCATGCCGCCACGCAGCGGGATCACGGTCTGCACCGAGCCCTTGCCGAAGCTGGTCAGGCCGACCACCTGGGCGCGCTTGCGGTCCTGCAGGGCGCCGGAGACGATCTCGGCGGCCGAGGCCGTGCCGGAGTTGATCAGCACCACCATTGGCATGCCGTTGGTGATGTCGCCGGGGCGGGCGTTGTAGCGCTCCACGTCGCGCGCGTCGCGGCCGCGCTGGCTGACGATCTCGCCGCCCTCCAGGAACAGGTCGGAGACGCCGACCGCCTGGTCGAGCAGACCGCCCGGATTGTTGCGCAGGTCGAGGATCAGCCCCTTCATGCGCGGGTTCTTCGCCTTCAGCTGGGCGAAGGCGGCCTCGGTCTCGTCGGTGGTCTTCTCGTTGAAGGCCGAGACGCGCAGCACGCCGTAGTCGCCCTCCATCTTGGCGGTCGCGGACTTCGGCTTGATGACCTCGCGCACCAGCTTGACGTCGAACGGATCAGACTTCTCGCGGGCGATGGTCAGCGTCACCGTCTCGCCCGGCTTGCCGCGCATCTGCTTGACCGCGTCGTTGACCGACAGGCCCAGCACGCTCTCGCCGTTCACCGCGGTGATGTAGTCGCCGGACTTGATCCCGGCGTTGGCGGCGGGCGTGCCGTCCATCGGCGAGATCACCTTGACCACGCCGTCCTCGGTGGTGACCTCGATGCCGAGGCCGCCGTACTCGCCGCGCGTCTGGTCGCGCATGTCGGAGAAGCTTTCCGGATCGAGGTAGCCGGAGTGGGGATCGAGCGAGGTCAGCATCCCGTCGATCGCCGACTGGATCAGCTTGGTGTCATCGACCTGAGTGACGTACTGCCGCTCGACGGTGTCGAGCACGTCGCCGAACAGGCCCAGCATGCGGTAGGTCTTGGCCCTGGGTTCGGCCGAGGCGAGCGCCTGCTGGCTGAAATAGGCCATAGAGCCTGCGCCGAGCACGAACGCCGACACGCCGATCAGGAGATACTTTTTCATAGCCTGTGAAGGCTCCCTTCGCGGTCCGTCGACCGCCACTGACTTTGGGCCCCCAAAGAACGCCTGCGCGCCTGCCCGCTATTTGATCATCCAGCGCCCCGGGTCAACCGGCGCGCCCTGTTGCCGGACCTCCAAATAGAGTTCCGAGGTCGATTGTCGACCATCGGGCATCCATCCGACAGGCTGTCCGGGCGCGACGGATTGTCCAACAGCGACCGAAGATTGCGCCAGACCAGCGAGCACCAAATGGTATCCGCCGGTCAATCGCAATATCAAAATCACGCCCCAGCCCTTCACCGGGCCGACGTACTGGACCAGCCCCGCGGCCGGACTGCTCACGTGTGCGGCACGTGGCGCCTCCCAACTGAGCCCGTTGGACTTTCCGCCCCCCGGCGCGCGCTCGCCGAAGCGGCGCAGCAGGGGGCCGGAGACCGGCGTCAGCAGGCCGTGGGGCGCCGCCAGCGGCCCGGGACGGGGCCCCGGCAGGGCCCCGCGCAGCAGCGGCGCCTGCGCCGCGGGCGCCGGGGCGGCGTCCGCCGCCTGGCTTTCGTGGGTGAAGAGGGCCTCGCTCTCCACGGCCGCCAGCCGACGGCGGCGCATCATCTCCCCGGCCTCGCGGGCGTAGGCGCGGGCGCGGGCCTGCAGCTGCGGCGTCATGGCGCGGACCAGGATCGCGGCGCGGGCCGCGTTGCCCGCGTCGCGCGGCGAGACCAGCAGCGGCGGCGGCGGATCGCGCCGCAGCAGCTCGACGATCGAGAGCAGCCGGGCGAGCTCGCTCATGTTGTGCGCCTGCTCGGCGGTGAGCTCGGTCTCGGCCGCGTTCAGCCGCGCCAGTTGCTCGCCGGTGGCCGCGACCGCCGCGGCGGCCAGGGCGATCGCGGAACCGACCCCGAGGAGGACGACAGCCGCGCGCCCCCTCTGTCTCGGCGCTGCCGCGCCGATCCACCTCCCCCGCTTCGCGGTGGAGGATCTCGGCCCAGATGCTCCCCCGCCTGCGGGAGAGCTGTCGGCGAAGCCGACTGAGGGGGCGCTGGGGCGGGGAGGGCGCATCAGTCGCGATGATAGGGCGAACCGGCGAGGATGGAGACGGCGCGATAGACCTGCTCGGCCAGCATGGCGCGGGCCAGGGCGTGCGGCCAGGTCTGTGGGCCGAAGGCGAGCTTGCCGTCCGCCTCCGCCAGCAGCGCCGGGTCGAGCCCGTCGGCCCCGCCGACCAGGAACACCAGGCGGCGCACGCCGCGGTCGCGCAGGGTCGCGATCTCCTGGGCGAAGGCCCGCGAGGGACGCGCGGTCCCGTGCTCGTCGCAGACGATGACGTGGGCGCCGTCCAGGTGCGGCCGCAGCGCCTCGGCCTCCGCCGCCTTGCCGGGCTTGCGGCTCTCGACCTCGACCACGTCGACGGGGCCGAGGCCCAATGCGCGGCCGGCGTTGGTCGCCCGCTCCAGGTAGAGCTTCACCAGCTCGGTCTCGGGCGCGCGGGCCAACCGGCCCACCGCCACGATGGTGATGCGCAAGGGGGCCGGATCAGACCGCGGCGCGGTTCGCCGGCGGCTCCACCGACCAGATCTT
>JAQGIJ010000279.1 GCA_028291285.1 Phenylobacterium sp.
CCGCCAGTCCCCGTCGGCCCCCTCGACCTCGATGGCGTGCCAGCGGGCGCCGTCCCCATGGGCGCCGCTCGCCGAGGCCGACGGGACGCCCAGCACCGGGATCGGCCCCCGTGGCCCGGGTGCGCTCGCCACCGTGGCCCCGTGGGCGTGGCCGTGCAGCACGAGCTCGGCCCCCTCCGCCTGCAGGATCGCGAGCAGCTCGGGCGCCTCGCGGAGCGCCTTGCGGGGCGAGACCACGCCGGGCGCCGGGGGATGGTGGATCAGGACGACGCGGAAGAGGCCCTCGGCGGCGAGCGTCCGCAGGACCTGCGGCAGGCGGGCCAGCTGCGCCGCACCGAGCACGCCCTGCGCCAGGTGCAGGGCGGTGGGCGCGGCCGAGCAGAGGTTCACCAGCGCCACCGGCCCGCGCCGGCGGATCTGCGGGAACGAGGTCGCCTCGCCGTCGCCCAGCCAGGGCCGCCAGGGCGCGAAGCGCGCCTCGCCGGCCGCCCCGGCCAGGGCGTCGTGGTTGCCCGGGCTCACCGTCACCGCCTGCGCCGGCGCCAGCGCCTCCAGCCAGCGGCGCGCGGCGGCGAACTCCTCGGGCGTGGCGAAGTTGGTCAGGTCGCCGGTGATGACGATGTGGTCGGGCCGCGCCGCGGTCATGTCCGCGACGATCGCCGCCAGCGCCTGCGGTTCGTGCCGCCGGCGCTTGCGTCGCCAGGCGAGGCGGCTGAGCAGCCGCTTCGGCTCCAGCTCCACGCCCTGCCGCACCGGCGGCGGAAGGTGCAGGTCGGAGATGTGGGCGAGGCGGAACGGCGACAACGGAATGGTCTCTGGCCAGCGGCGGGGCAAGCTGGGTATCAACTCCGGCGCGTTTGGATAAGGGGCGGATGCAGTTGGACGGGGCGAGCGCGGCGGCGGCCTGGGCGGTGCGGGCGACACGAACGTGATCCGCACGGGCGTCATCCGCAACCCGAGGAGCCGGCGCAACCACCGCCGCGGTCCGCCCCCGCCTGCGCCGGACGGGGTGCTCAGCGCCGCCCCGGCCACCCGCAAAGCGCTCGACGAGGCCCTCGCCCGGTTCGCCGCCGAAGGGCTCGACCTCCTGGTCATCGACGGCGGCGACGGCACGGTGCGGGACGTCCTCAGCCGCGCCCCGGCCCACTTCCGCCAGGGCCTGCCGCCGCTCGCCGTGCTGCCGTCCGGCAAGACCAACGCCCTGGCGCTCGACCTCGGCGCGCCGAGGGGCTGGACGCTCGAGGCGGCGATCGAGGCCGCCAGCCGCGGGCGGTTCAGCCGCCGCGCGCCGCTCGAGGTGACCCGCCTCGGCGCCGCCGACCCGCTCGCCCGCGGCTTCATCTTCGGCGCCGGCATCTATGTCCGCGCCACCGAGCTCGCCCAGCGCACCCACCAACTGGGCGTCTTCGACAGCCTCGCCGTCGCGCTGACCCTGGGCGTCGCCGCGGTCGAGACCCTGGCCGGCGGGTCACGCAACCGCTGGCGCGCCGGCGTGCCGATGCGCCTCCGGTGTGAGAACGAGCCGGACGAGCCCAGGCCCGTCTTCCTGCTGCTGGCCTCCAGCCTGGAGCGCCTGCCGCTCGACCTGAAGCCGGTCGGGCCGCCGTCCCCGGGCTTTAAGATCCTGACCGTCGAGGCCCCGCCGCGGCAGCTGCTGCGCGCGCTCCCGCCCCTGCTGGCCGGCGGCGAGCCGGGCTGGCTCGAAGCCGCGGGCTACCGCCGGCGGCTCGCCGGCGCCTTGGAGGTCCAGCTCGAGAGCCGCTTCGTCCTTGACGGCGAGGCCTTCACCGGCGGTCAACTGCGCGTCGCCGAGGGGGCGCCGCTGGCGTTCGTCACGCCATGACGCCCGAGCTCCTCACCTTCGTCCGCCGCGAGCTTGCTCAAACCACGCCCGAACCCGTCCGCGCCTTCGCCGAGATCCTGGCGCGCGAAGCCGGCGCCCACGCCGTACTCTTCTACGGCTCGGTCCTGCGCACCGGCGACCTGGCGGGCGTGCTGGATTTCTACGTCCTCACCGAGCATGCGCCGCCAGGCGCCCTGGAGCGCTGGCTGTGGCCGCAGGTCGGCTACCGGCATCTGCAGCTGGAAGATCGCACCCTGCGGGCCAAGGTCGCCACCCTGCCGCTCGCCACCTTCCGCCGTGCCGCTCAGGGCCAGACCCTGGACACCACCATCTGGACCCGCTTCGTGCAGCCCGCCGCTCTGGCCTTCGCCCGCGATGCGGCCGCCGGCGACGAGACCGTGGCCGCGGTGGCGGCGGCGGCCGAGACCGCCGCGGGCTACGCCGCCGTCCTGGGTCCGTCGCGCGGGCGGGCGCAGGACCATTGGGTGGCGCTCTTCCGACGCACCTACCGCGCCGAATTTCGCATCGAGACGCCCGGCCGCGAGCGCGAGATCCTCGCCTTCCATCGGGCGCGCTACGACGCCCTCCTGCCGCTCGCCTGGCGCAGCGCCGGCCACGCCTTCGCCGAGAGCGGCGGCCTGCTCGCGCCGCAGCTGGAGCCCGCCGTCCGCCACCGCCTGCGCCGCGCCTGGCGGCGGCGCCAGGCCATGGGCCGGCCGCTGAATCTCGCGCGGCTGATGAAGGCCGCCTTCACCTTCGAGGGCGCCGCCCGCTACGCGGCCTGGAAGATCGAGCGCCACACCGGCGTCGCCGTGCCGGTGACGCCGTTCCGCGAGCGCCACCCGATCCTGGCGGCGCCCGGCGTGCTCTGGAGGCTCTGGCGCGCGAAGCGCCGTCAGCCCGGCTCGGGCCGTCAGCCGGACGCGCGCTGACTGCGGCCCGGCAGGACGCCCGCCTCGCGGCCCACCCACTCGAACACCGACAACACTCGGTCGATCTGCTCGGCGGTGTGCGCGGCGCTGACGCTGGTGCGCAGCAACGGGCGGTTGTTCGGGGTCGCCGGCGGCAGCGCGAGGTTCAGGTAGACCCCGCCGGCGAGCAGCGCGTTCCACATCCCCAGCGCCGTCGCCATGTCCGGCATCACCACCGCCACGATCGGGCTCACCCGCGGGCCGGTGGTGTATCCCAGCGCGCTCAGGCCGTCGTAGAGCCGCTGCGCATTCGCCTGCAGCCGGGGCCGGAGCGTCCGGTCCGCCTCGGCATGCTCCAGCGCCTTCAGCGTCGAGGCGACGACCGCCGGCGGCAGCGAGGCGGTGAACATGTAGGGCCGGCTCACCACCCGCAGGATGTCGAAGTCCTCGGCGTCGGAGACGCAGAAGCCGCCGATCGCGCCCAGGCTCTTGGAGAAGGTGCCGACCACGAAGTCGACGTCCGCCTCCACCCCGACGGCTTCGGCCAGGCCGCGGCCGCGCTCGCCGAGCACGCCCATGGAATGCGCCTCGTCGACCAGCAGATAGGCCCCGGTCTGGCGCTTGACGTCGACGATCTCTTTCAGCGGGGCGGTGTCGCCCATCATCGAATAGATGCCTTCGACGACGATCAGCCGGTCGCCCGGCACGCCCTCCAGCCGGCGCAGGCGCTTGTAGAGGTCCTCCGGATCGTTGTGCCGGAAGCGGATCACCTCGGCGTGGCCGAGCCGCGCGCCGTCGTAGATGCTGGCGTGGCTGTCGGCGTCGAGGATCAGGTGGTCGCCGCGGCCGGCCAGCGCCGAGAGCACCCCCAGGTTCGCCTGATAGCCGGTGGTGAAGACCATCGCGTGCTTGCGGCCGTAGAAGCGCGCCAGCGCCGTCTCCATGGTCACGTGGGCGCCGAAGCTGCCGTTGGCGATTCGCGAACCGGTGGTCCCGGTTCCCCAGCGCCGGACCGCCTCCACCGAAGCCTCCACGCACTCCGGGTCGAAGGTCAGGCCGAGGTAGTTGTTGGTGCCCAGCAGGATGACGCGGCGACCCTCGAGTTCGGCCTCGGTGGGCGAGAGGACCGCATCGAAGCGCACCGCGAAGGGATCGGCGCCGAGCTGGCGGATGCCCGAGTAGGCGTGGCTTTGCGCCAGGTGCTTCTGCAACAAACTCAAGGCTCAGACCTTCACGCGCAGTTCGTCGATAAGCCGCGCGAGGTCGCCCACTGTCTGGACGTCCGCCATGCGGTCGAGCGGTATAGACAAGTCGAACTTGTCCTCAAGCTCCATGACGATGTTCATCAGAGCCAGCGAGTCCACCGAAAGGTCGCGCGCTATATCCGTGTCCTC
>JAQGIJ010000306.1 GCA_028291285.1 Phenylobacterium sp.
TTCTTGACCGAACCTGTGACGCCAGACAGCGCCGAGGGGGCGAACGCGAGGGATCGCGAGATCGCCCAGCTGTCGTTCAACTTCGTGCTCGACGTGACCGGCCACGGGATTCCCGGGCTGAAGACCCTCGAGGCGCTGCTGATGATGGCCATCAACCAGGCCAACATCGCCCGGCTCACCCGCGAGCCCGCCGCCCGCAGCCGCTATGGCGCCTTGGAGACGCCCGCGCCCGACGAAGAGCGCCGGCCTGTCAGCGTCCGGGCCGTGGCGGCCTCGATGCGGCTGCCCTACGAGACGACGCGACGCAACATACGCCGGATGGAGAGCGCGGGCGTCTGCGTCATGACCGAGGGCGGCGTCCTGGTGCCCGAGGCCTACCTGCTGACGCCGTCCTATTTCGAGGCCGCGCGCGTGGGCCACGAGGGGCTCCTCAGCCTCTATCTGAGGCTGCGCGGGCGTGGCCTGCTCGAACCCCTCCCGGCGTCCAACTTTCCGGATGAACGCGAGCCGCCGGTGCGCGCGGCGGTGCGGCTCTTGTCCGATTACCTGCTGCGCACCGCCGAGGCGGTGGTCGGGCGGACGGGCGAGCTGATCTCCGGCCTGGTGCTGCTGCCGGTGCTGGCGGCCGCGGCGGGCGCGGACGCGCGCGGGCCTAACGCCGCCCTGCCGGTGGCGGCGCTCGCCCGGCGCGTGCAGCTCCCGGCCGAGACCGTGCGCCGCCACGCCGCAGCCCTGGTGGCGATGGGGCTGTGCGAGAGCGGCCGCGGCGGGATCACCCTGGCGGACGCCGGGCTCGTCTCCCCTGCCTGGCGCAGCCTCCTGCGCGAGAACGCCATCGCCGTGCAGCGGATGTTCGCCGGCCTCGCCGAGCGCGGCGTGGTCGACGTCTGGGACCAGCTCGGCGGCCTGACCTCCGAGCGCACGCAGGGCGCGGCCTGATCGCTACGATGTCGGCGCGCGGCGCGCCCAAACGTCCTTGGGGCTGATACGCGCCAACGGAGACGCCCGGCATGCACAAGATCACCCCCTTCCTCTGGTTCGACCATCAGGCCGAGGAGGCTGCGCAGCTCTATGTGTCGCTGTTTCCGAACTCCCGGGTCACCGGCGTGACGCGCTACGGCGCGGCGGGCCCGGGGCCGCAGGGCCAGGCGATGACGGTGAGCTTCGAGCTCGACGGCCTGCCGGTGACCGCGCTCAACGGCGGCCCGCTCTTCCCGTTCACCGAGGCGGTCTCGTTCTCCGTCGCCTGCGAAGACCAGGCGGAGGTGGACCGCTTCTGGGACGCGCTGATCGCGGATGGAGGCAAGCCCAGCCAGTGCGGGTGGCTGAAGGACCGCTTCGGCCTCTCCTGGCAGATCGTGCCCAGGGTGCTGCACGAGCTGATCGGCGACCCGGACCCGCAGAAGGCGCGCCGCGCCACCGAGGCCATGCTGAAGATGGTCAAGCTGGACATCGCCGAGCTGCGCCGCGCCCACGCCGGCTGAAGCCTCAGAAGGCGGCCGACCAGCCGCCGTCGACCGGGATCAGGGCGCCGGTGACGTAGGAGGCCGCCTCCGACGCCAGGAAGACGGCGGCGCCGGCGATCTCGTGCGGCTCGCCGTAGCGGCGCAGGAAGCTGCGTCGCTTGACCAGCGCCTGGCCCTCGGGCGTGGCGACGATGTCGGCGTTGGTCTCGGTGGCGAAGCTGCCCGGCGCGATGGTGTTGCAGGTGACGCCGAAGAAGCCGTACTCGGCGGCGAGCGCCCGGGCCATGGCGATCATGCCGCCCTTGGCGGTGATGTAGGCCGCATCGCCACGGCGGCCGAACATCCCCTGCACCGAGCTGATCATGATGATCCGGCCGTAGCCGCTGGCCTTCATCAGCTCGGCGGCGTGCTTGCTGAGCAGGAAGGGCGCGACGAGGTCCACGTCCAGCATCTCGCGCAGGCCCGCCGCATCGATCGCCTCAAGCGGCTGGCGTAGCCGCATGCCGACGTTGTTGACCAGGATGTCGAGCCGGCCGCTCGCGGCGGCGGCGTGGGACAGGGCCGCGCGGGCGGCGGCCTCGTCCGTCACGTCGAAGACCAGCGGCTCGGCCTGGAAGCCTTCCTCGACGATGCGCGCGGAGGCGGCTTCGGCCCGGCCGGCGTGGCTGCCGTTGACGAAGACCCGTGCGCCGGCGCGGGCGAGCGCCATCGCCATCTCGAACCCCAGACCGCGCGAAGCGCCGGTGACCACGGCGGTGCGGCCGGCGAGCGAGAAGGGCTGGGTGGGGCGGGCGGGCGCTTGCGACATGGCTCGCTTAAGACGGCGCTTCGGGCGCACGTCAACTTCCATAAGGAAAGGGCTCCGGCCTGACGGCGGAGCCCTTCTTAGCGCGGCGAGGCCGACGGCCTCAGGCGGCCACGAACTCCGGCCGCTTCAGGCGGAACAGGCGCGCGGCGTTGCCGCCGATGATGTCGGCCTTCTCCTTCTCGCTGATGTCGATGCCCTCGAACAGCTTGGGCAGCACCAGCTGGGTGTTGGGGAAGGTGCCCTCCGCGTGCGGATAGTCCGAGCCCCACAGGAAGGCCTGGTGGCCGACCACGTCGCGCGCCTTGATGCAGGCCCGGTCGTACTGGAACGAGCAGGCGACCTGGTCGCGGATGATCTGGCTGGGCATGCGCGAGAGCTTCGGCTGCACCAGCATGTAGTGGGCGTTGTAGATCTCGTCCATGCGCTCGGCGAGCGCCGGCAGCCAGCTGGCGCCGGCCTCGATGATGGCGATCTTGGACTTCGGGTTGCGGTCCAGCACCCCGCCGGCGGTCAGCATCATGACCGCGTCGGCGCCGTCGTTCATCTGGCGGGTGTAGTTGACCACCGCCCCGCCCGGGCCGCGCTCCACCACCACGCTCTCAAGCCCGGTGCCAGTGTGCAGCACGAAGACGATGCCGAGCTCGCCGGCCAGGTGGAAGATCGGGTCCCACCCGGCGTTGTTGTACTTGGGCGCGCCGGCGGGGGTGACCACCGGCAGCATGGCCGAGGTGAAGCCCATGGAGGCCAGCCGCTTCAGCTCGCTCTCGGTGTTGGCGAAGTCGCGCACCGGCAGCACGCCGCAGCGGACGAATTTGTCCTGGTGCTCGCCGAAGAACTTGGCGTTCCAGTCGTTGTAGATCTGGCAGGTGGCCATCTCCGCATCGATGTCCTCGATGCAGTAGGTCCACAGGCCCAGGCTCGGGAAGACGATCTCGGCGTCGATCCCTTCGTCGGCCATGTCCTGCAGCCGGCCTTCGATGTTGTTGTGGCCCAGCGCCTTGCGGGCCGGCTTCTCGCCGGGGGCGAGCTGGCGCATGGCGGTCGCCTCGGCGTTGCCGTCCGGCCGGATCCGCATGCGGTGGATGATCTTGTCGCCGGAGACGGTCATCCGGTAGTTGTCGCGGACCTCGCCGCGGATCGCGTGGAAGGCCAGCGACTTGGGCATGTTGGCGGTGAACAGGTCCGGCGGTTCGACGATGTGCCCGTCAGCGCTGAAGACGAAAGTCATGATCCTGCTCCCTGTGAGCGGTCTCGGGCCGCCTACCTGATGAGTTATCGACTTTGACAGGCCAGCCCGCGGGCTGCAAGCGCGCGCGGACGACGTCCGGTGCATGGCGCGCCCGGCTCTTGGGCAAGGCGTCGAAAAACCAGGACGCCACAGAGGCGAGCATGGCGAGCGAACCTAACCTATGGTCGAGTTTGCGCGAGCAAGCTGAGTCGCGGCGCGGGGGACGGGCGGCATGTCGGAGGTTCATGGGGCGTTGGCCCCCGAACGCATTCTCGAGCTGGCCGAGCGGCTGTCGGCCACGGCGGGCGCCAGCATCGCCGAGATCGCCAGCATCAACCGCGAGGCCAAGATGCTGGCCATCAACGCCCTGATCACGGCCGCACGGGCGGGGGAGGCCGGTCGCGCCTTCTCCGTCGTCGCCGAGGAGTTCAAGCGCATCGCCAGCGACATCGATGCGGTCACCGGCCAGCTGGAGCGGGAGGCGCAGGCCGACCTGCTGGAGCTCACGGCCGTGGGCGGGGCGATCCTGGGTCATCTCCGCGGCCAGCGGCTCGCCGACCTGGCGCTCAACGCCATCGAGATCATCGACCGCAATCTCTACGAGCGGACCTGCGACGTCCGCTGGTGGGCGACGGATTCCGCGGTTGTCGACTGTCTGGCCGAGCCCTCGCCCGAAGCCGCGCGCCACGCCAGCGCCCGCCTGGGCGTGATCCTCGACGCCTACACCGTCTACCTCGACCTGTGGATCTGCGATGACCGGGGCCGGGTGGTCGCCACCGGCCGGCCCCAGCGGTATCCCCGGGCGCGCACGACCTCGGTGGCGAAGGCGCCCTGGTTCGTCCAGGCGCTCGCCACCGCCTCGGGCGACGAGTTCATCGCCTGCGACATCGATCCACAGGCCGAGCTCGACGGCGCCCCGGCGGCCACCTACGCCGCGGCGATCCGCAAGGACGGCCGCGCCGACGGGGTGGTGCTGGGGGTGCTGGGCATCCATTTCGACTGGCGGACGCAGGCGCACACGGTGGTCGACGGCGTGCGGCTGACGCAGGAGGAGCGCGCCCGTTCCCGCGTCCTGCTGCTCGATCGTGCGGGCCGGATCATCGCCGCCTCCGACCGTCAGGGCGAGCTCACCGAAGCCTTCGCCCTGCCGCAGGGCGCCGCTGAAATGGGCAGCTACGCCAAGAACGGGGTGACCGTCGGCTACGCCCGCACCCCCGGCTACGAGACCTACCAGGCGCTGGGCTGGTACGGCTGCATCGTCCAGGCGGAGGCGGGCGCGCGCAGCGACGCGCGCGCGCAGGCGGCCTGAGCCGAGCGGGGCCTAGCGCGGCGCCAGGTCCGAGGGCGCGACGCGCTCGCCGCATGGCGCCTCCAGCTTGAGGGCGACGGCGGTGGTGTTGGGGCCGACCTCCTTCACGACGTCGGCGATCTCGGTGGAGGAGACGCCCAGGCGCTTGGACCAGAAGCGCAGCGCCCGCTCGTCGGTCACGTCGATGGTGCGGCAGGCCTCAAAGCTGCGGCGTTCGGCGTCGCGTTTGTGGCCCATGGGCGAAGCTCCTGGTGTCCGGCGGTAGAGAACGGCCGGCCAGGTCCGGCGTTCCACGCCGGCGGCGGTTGACGCGATCCGTCCCGGCGGTCTTTCTGGCGGGAACAGGGGGAAATCCCCGGACAACACGGGAGGCGGCGCCATGAAGAGCCCCATCTGCGACATGCTCGGGATCGAGTTCCCTCTGGTGGCCTTCAGCCATTGCCGCGACGTGGTCGCCGCCGTCAGCCGCGCCGGCGGCTTCGGCGTCCTGGGCGTGGTCAACCGCTCGCCCGCGGAGGTCGCGGTCGAGCTGAAGTGGATCGACGAGCACATCGACGGCAAGCCCTACGGCCTCGACGTGGTGTTCGCCGACAACCTCGCCACCCGCGGCGAGCAGCACGTCACCTACAAGGCGCTGAAGGCCCGCGTGCCGCAGGCGCACCGCGACTTCGCCGCCAAGCTCCTGGCCGACGCCGGCGTCGCCGCGGTCGAGCGGGAGGTCGGCGAGGAAGATCCCCAGCCGTTCGATCCGGAAAGCGCGATGGAGGTGCTGAAGGTCGCCTTCCGCCACCCGATCAAGCTGATCGCCAATGCGCTCGGCGTGCCGCCGCCGGAGATGGTGCGGATGGGCAAGGACCACGGCGTGGCGGTGGCCGCGCTGATCGGCTCGCGCGAGCACGCGCTGCGGCAGGTCAACGCCGGGGTCGACATCCTGGTGGCCCAGGGCACCGAGGCCGGCGGCCACTGCGGCGAGGTCTCGACCATGGTGCTGATCCCCGAGGTGCTGAAGACGGTGCGGGCGTTCAGCGACATTCCCGTGCTCGCCGCCGGCGGCATCGTCGGCGGCCGGCAGATGGCGGCGGTGATGGCGATGGGCGCGGCCGGCGCCTGGACCGGCTCGGTGTGGCTGACGACGACGGAGTCGGAGACATCGCCGGTGGTGCGCGAGAAGCTGCTCGAGGCCTCCAGCCGCGACGCGGTGCGCACCCGCACGCGCACCGGCAAGCCCTGCCGCCAGCTGCGCTCGGCCTGGACGGAAGCCTGGGAGCGCAGCCCCGACAGCCCCGGGCCGCTGCCCATGCCGCTGATGTCCCTGGTCAGCGAGGACGCCCTGCGCGCCGCCGACAAGGCGGCCCAGGCCGGCAATGTGAAGGCGCGCGACCTGGTCACCGGCCTGGTCGGCCAGGGCGTGGGCCTGTTGGACAGCGTCCGCTCCGCCGGCCAGGTGGTGCAGGAGTTCAAGCAGGAGTTCCTCGAGGCCGTCGAGGACATGAACACTCTGCTGGAGGACTAGGGGCGCGCCGCGCCGCCGCGTGCTTGCGTCCGTCATCGGATGACGGGGCGCCGGCGGCGTGGTTCAGTGCAAGGGGACGTTGCGGAACCGGTGATGGCCAGCGCATGGCTTCGGGGGGGCGGAGAGGTCGGCGCGCTCATGCGCGGCCGCGACTGGTCGGCCTCGCCGCTCGGTCCGCCGGAGGGCTGGCCCCGGCCGCTGCGCTCGGCGGTGGCGCTGCTGCTCAACTCCAAGTTCCCGATGTTCGTAGCCTGGGGCCCGGCGCTCGGGCTGCTCTACAACGACGCCTATGCCGAGATCCTGGGCGCCAAGCACCCGGCGTCCCTCGGCGCGCGGCTGCAGGACGTCTGGGTGGAGGTCTGGTCCGACATCCGCCCGCTGGTCGAGGCGGCGATGGGCGGGGAGGCGAGCTATCGCGAGGACCTGCCGCTGCTCACCAACCGGCACGGCTACGACGAGCAGGCCTGGTTCACCTTCAGCTATTCGCCGGCGCCCGACGACGACGGCCAGGTGGCGGGGATGTTCTGCGCCGTCGTCGAGACCACGGCGCGCGTGCGCGAGGAGCAGCGCCGCGCCTTCCTGTTCGAGCTGGACGAGCGGCTTCGGGACCTCGGTGACGCGGGCCAGATCCTCGACCTCAGCGCCGCCCTGCTCGGCGAGCACCTGGGCGTGGACCGCGCGCACTGGGCCCAGGTGGACGTGCCGCAGGACCGCTTCGAGGTGGGGCAGGAATGGACCCGCCCCGGCGTTCCGGGACTGCGGGGCGCGCACCGGCTGAGTGACTTCGGCGCGCCGCTGGTGGCGCAGATGGCGGCCGGCGGGATCGTCGCCGTGGCCGACACCCTGGCCAATGTGCTGACCTCGCCCGAGCGGGTCTCTCAAGCCTTCGGCCAGACGCTGCGCGGGGCGCTCAGCGTGCCGTTGCTGCGGGGCGGGACCTGGCGCGCGGCGCTCTGCGCCCACACCGTCGCGCCGAGGCTCTGGCGCGAGGACGAGCGCGAGCTGGTCCGCGAGGCGGCGGAGCGGGTCTGGACCCGGGCCGAGCGGGCGCTGGCCGAGGCTCGCGTCCGGGAGAGCGAGGTGCGCTTCCGCGTCCTGGTGAACGCCACCTCCGACGTGGTCTACCGGGCGAGCGCCGACTGGAGCGAGTTGCGCCAGCTCGACGGCCGCGGTCTCCAGGGCGAGCCCGGCCGCCACCGCGGCGCCTGGATCCATGCCTATGTGCCCGCCGACGAGCAGGCCTTCGTCAAGGCCGCGATCGCCGAGGCGATCCGCACCCGCAGCGTCTTCGAGCTCGAGCACCGGGTGCGGCACGTCGACGGCACGGTGGGCTGGATCCAGT
>JAQGIJ010000484.1 GCA_028291285.1 Phenylobacterium sp.
GGCGCCGCCCAGATACGTGTCCAACGACACCGCTTCCCGGTCGAGATTCATGAAGTACATGCCGCGGTAGCTCTCGAACCGCGGCAGGGACATCAGGTTCTTGCAGCCATCCTCGTTGAAATTCACCGGATAATCGCCCGCGCCGTACCGCGTCGCGAAGGCGCCGTTATTATTGAACGCCCAGCCGTGATAGAAGCACTGGAAGCCGAGCTTGTTGCCGGCTACTTCGCGTTCGACCGTGGCGCCGCGATGCGGGCAGGTGTTGAAGAAGGCGCGAACCTCCCCCTTGCGGTCGCGGGCCACCAGAACTTCGCGTCCGCCGACCTGGCGGGTGATGAAATCGTTGGGGTTCGGAAACTCGCTCTCGTGGCCGACGTAGAGCCAGCATTTCTCGAAAATCTGCCGCCGCTCCGAAGCAAGGATGGCGTCGTCGGTGAACACCTTGCGCGACACGAGGAACTGGTCGCGCTCCAGGTCCTCGCGGACGTGGCCGCTCGCGGGCCGATTGTGCTTGAACGTGTCCATCGAACTTCGTCTCCGCTCACTGCGCCCCGCCCGCCGGACGGTTCATCGCCCGCTATAACGTCCGCCCGTCACCGGCGTCGCCGATCGCCGCAGTCCGCAGGGTGACAGGGGGCTGTGCTACCAGGAATATCGCACCTCGACGCCGTAGGTCCGTGGCTTACCCGGCACCTGAAAGTCGCCGGTCGTCGAGAACGTCTCGGTCCTGTTGTAGTAGGCGTTGAGCAGGTTCTGCCCCCACAACGCGATGGTGTAATGGGCGTGCGCCGGCTTCCAGGTCAGCGACCCGTCGACCAGGGTATACGGCGACTGCTTGAAGCGATTGCCGACGTCCCAGTAGGAGGTACCCGTGTAGTAGGCGTTGCCGGCAATCTGCAGATCGCCCGCGGCCAGGGGCACGACATATTCGCCGCCGAGGTTGGCGGTCACGTCGGGCGCCTTGATGATCGTCTTTCCGGAACCGTTGATGAAGGTGGCGGTATTGCCCGGTACCACCACGCCATTGACCACCGCCGGCACGAACAGCTGCAGGGCCGGGGCATCGTGATACCGGCCGTGCAGGAGGGCGAGGCCGGCGTTGAGGCTCAATTGCGGGGTGACCTGCACGAAGGCGGACGCCTCGCCGCCGGTGATCTTCTCCGCTCCGCCGTTCTCCAGCAGCGCGATGCCCGTCGCCGGGTCACGGGCGTTGATCTGAATGTTTTTGTAGTCGCTCGTGTAGATGGCGGCTTCCAGCCGCACATTGCGGGTGGGGCTGTATTTGGCCCCGGCTTCATACTGGGTGAGGGTTTCCGGCGCGACCGCCTTGGCCGCCGTCGCCGTGGATGCATTCACATTGAACAGGCCGCTTTTGAAGCCCTTGGACGCCTTGATGTAGAGGTTGAGCTTTTCAGTGGGCTTGTACTGCAGGGTGGCGCTGGGACTGAAGTTGTCGAACTTCGCGCTGTTGGTCACGCGGGTGACGACGGTCGTGCCGGCGCGGACATCGAGATCCTTGTGCTCCTGGGTGTAGCGTCCGCCGACGATGATGTTGAACGCGTCGGTGAGGGCGTAGCTACCTTGAGCATAGGCGGCGTAAGAGTCGGTGCGAACCGTGCCGACCAGGTGGGTCTGGGCGAGGACTCCGGTCGCAAGACTCCGATTGAAGGCGTCAAGGGGTCGGCTGCCCGATAGGTCATGGAAGTAGGTCGCGCCAACGATCCACTGGAACGGCCCAGACTGCTCCGAGACCGCGTAGAGCTCGTGATAGTCGTTTCGGGATATTTGCGCGAACATGCTGCGCGACACGTCGACGGACGAACCGTCTTGATCACCCAGAACCTTCGCTTTGTTGCTTTGGTAGGCGTTGATCAGGACGATCTTCGCGAAGCTGGCGTCGTAGTTGACACGAACGGTGCCGGTGTATTGCCACGGTTTGGTATAGGGCGTGACGGTGAGAGACGCAGTGTAGTGGTCGCGGGCCACCGCCGCGTTCGGGTCGAAACGCCGAGCGGAGGTGTTTCCATTGATAGGCTGGTAAGTGTTGCTGACGGTATCTTCGCTTTGCGAGTAACTGAGCGACAGGTCAATATCCAGCCGGTCTATCGGCTTGATCACTACCCGCGAGGTCAGGGCGTAGCTGGTCGTCTTCCCATGTTCGCGGCCGTTGGTGATGTCGCGGATGTAACCGCCGTCCTTGGCGCCGACAGCCGCAAGGCTCGCGGCGATCTTGTCCGTGCCGCCGCTGACGAACGCCTTGGCGAGCACGCTGTCCAAGTTGCCGTAGCTGACCGAAAAATCGCCCCGGCTTTGCGCCGTCGGCGTGCGTGTCACGATATTGACGGCTCCGCCGATGGAGTTGCGGCCGAACAAGGTGCTTTGCGGCCCCTTGAGGACTTCGATCCGTTCGACGTTGTTGAGCTGAAGGTTCGCGCCGGGCAGGAAGGCCTGGTACACACCGTCGATGTACAAGGGGACGATGGACTCGTCGCCGATGCCGGTGCCGCGGGTGCCAACGCCGCGGATCGTCGGCTGCGGCACATAGGCGGCGTTGCTGAAGGTCAGGCCGGGCGTCACCGTCGAGATCTGGCTGGTGTCGCTGATATGCAGTTCGGTGAGCTTGGCGGCCGACGTGGCGGTGATCGCCAGCGGCGCGTCCTGCAGGCGCTCCTCGCGGCGCATCGCTGTGACCACCACCTCGCCGACCTCGGTGGCCTGTGGAGCGTCAGCGGCCGCATTGGCCGGGGCCGGGAGCGTCAGGCCTATGGCCAAGGCGACGACCGAGCACGAAGCGAAGGGCGCTGCCGCCGATCGGACTGTGGCGATCTTCCCAGGCTGCATCCGTTGTCTCCCCCATTTCGACCCGGTTTGTCCGGAGCTTGCTTTGCGGCGCCCTGCGCGCCGCGGTCTTAGAGCGCAATCCGAATGACGTGAGAAGATAAACTATTCTATCAATTGATCCGGAATTCCGATCAGTGTCGCCAGCGCTCAGGCGGCGATGAAGGCCTGCATTGCCTTCGCCCAGAGACGGCCTTCCGCCC
>JAQGIJ010000351.1 GCA_028291285.1 Phenylobacterium sp.
ACGAGCACATGGTCGAGCACATCGTCGGCTTGGTGGAGGCCCGCGCCGCCGAGATCCAGGCCCAAGAGGCCCAGGCGGCCCTCGAAGCGGCGGAGTAGCCTGGCGGAAGTTGACGCGGCGTCACGCTTGCCGCCGCAAGCCGCGACCGGTTAGCTGAGCGCCCCACCTGACTGGAGCACCGGCGATGTCCGCGGACGGCACTTGGAAGATCACCATCCAGACCCCCATGGGGGCGCAGGAGGTGACCGCCAGCATCACCACTGAGGGCGACACCTTCACCGGCAAGACCGAAGGCAAGATGGGCAGCCAGGATATCACCGGTAAGCTGGCCGGCGACACGCTCACCTGGAGCGCCGACATCACCAATCCGATGCCGCTCCGCCTGGACTTCGAGGCCAAGGTCGACGGCGACAAGATGACCGGCAACGTGAAGCTGGGCGCCTTCGGCAACGCCCCGCTCAACGGCCAGCGCGTCTAGCTCCGATACGAAGAGGCCCTCCCCGAGCGGAGAGGGCCTTCCCAGTTGATCTGAAAATCCGAGGCTCAGCGCGTCGTGGAATCCGCGGCGTTGCTGGCCGCGTCGCCGACGTTCTTGGCGGCGCTGGAGGCGCTGTTGGCCACGCTGGAGGCCGCGCCGGTCACCGCGCTGGTGCGCAGGTTGTCGTTGCGGCTCTGGTTCAGCAGGAAGAAGGCGATCACCGCGACCAGCGCCAGGACGGCGATGCCGATGATCACCCCGCCGAAGCCCGAGCCGCCGCGGTCGACATAGGTCGTGCCCCCACCATCACGTTCGACGACGCGCTCGTTGGTCATCCCGTCGCTGCGCTCCGTCACTCGTTCGGTAGCCATAATGAGAATCTCCTGGTGTCACCTGCGCCGTAACTCGCGGACAGGATTTGCGTTCCGGGGCGCGGCAGGCGGTCCGTTTGGCATCGGCGCGGTCAGGCGCTAGAGGAAGCTCCCGTCATCTGCCGGTAGACCAAAGTGCGACTTCCCCAGGCCAGGCTCGACCAGGTGCTCGACCGTTTCCGCGAGGTGGAGGCGCGCATGGGCGCGGCCAGCGACGGGGCCGAGATCGTGCGCCTGTCCAAGGAGCACGCCGAGCTGAGGCCGGTAGCGCAGGCCGTGCAGTCGCTGGAGCGCGCTCGCTCCGAGCTGCCGGAGCTGGAGGAGATGGCGGGGTCCGGCGACGCCGAGATGGAGGCGCTCGCCCGCGACGAGCTCGGCGTCCTGCACGCGCGGCTCCCCGCACTGGAGCGCGAGGTGGCCCTGCTGCTGGCGCCCAAGGACCGCGACGAAAACGCCTCGGCCATCCTGGAGGTGCGCGCCGGCACCGGCGGCGACGAGGCGGCGCTGTTCGCCGGCGCCCTGTTCCGCATGTACCAGCGCTACGCCCAGACCCGCGGCTGGCAGGTGGAGATCGAGTCAGCCTCGGAGGGCGAGGCCGGCGGCTACAAGGAGATCATCGCCTCGATCAGCGGCGAGGGCGTGTTCGGCCGGCTGAAGTTCGAGAGCGGCGTGCACCGGGTCCAGCGCGTGCCCGAGACCGAGGCCGGCGGGCGCATCCACACCTCGGCCGCCACCGTCGCCGTGCTCCCCGAGCCCGAGGACGTGCAGATCGAGATCCGCGACCAGGACCTGCGCATCGACACCTACCGCTCTTCCGGCGCCGGCGGCCAGCACGTCAACAAGACCGATTCGGCGGTGCGCATCACCCACCTGCCCAGCGGTATCGTGGTGACCTCCTCGGAGAAGTCGCAGCACCAGAACCGCGCGCGGGCCATGAAGGTGCTGCAGGCCCGGCTCTACGAGATGCAGCGCGAGCAGCTCGACACCGCCCGCGCCGAGAACCGCAAGAGCCAGGTGGGCTCCGGCGACCGCTCCGAGCGCATCCGCACCTACAACTTCCCGCAAGGCCGGGTGACCGACCACCGGATCAACCTGACCGTCTACAACCTGCCCAAGGTGCTGGAAGGCGAGGCGCTCGACGACATCATCGAGCCCCTCGTCGCCGAGGACCAGGCGGCCCGGCTGGCGGCCCTGGAGGATGAGCTGGCGTAGGGCTCCGCCGCACGCGCCCGGCCTGGCGCTGCAGCATGGACCAGATCAGGCCCGCCTCCTTGCGCACGCCGATAAAGGCCGGTCCCACCGTGTCGGCCATGGCGGCGCCGCGCTGGCCGAGCGGCCTGGGCGGCCCGGTCGTGGAGTCCTCCGCCGTCTGGTGCTCGAGCTCGGCGTTCAGCTCGGCTCCGAGCAGCACCACCATCACCGAGACCCAGATCCACGTCATGAAGCCCACCACCGCGCCCAGCGGCCCGTAGGTCACGTCGTAGTGGGCGAGGTGGTTGATGTACCAGGAGAAGGCCAGCGAGCCGCCGACCCAGGCCAGCGCCGCGGCGGCCGCGCCGGGCCGCACCCAGCGCCAGCGCGCGTGCTCGCGCGAGGGGCCGTAGCGGTACATGACCGCGAACGCCGCCGCGGCGAGGATCAGCAGCAGCAGCCAACGCAGCGGCACCAGCAGGCTCTGCCCCAGGCCCAGCATCCTGAGCGCGATCGGGACGGCCACGAGGATCGCGGTCACCGCGGTGACGAAAACCACGGCCGCGCAGGTGAAGGCGAAGGTCACCGCCCGCCGGACGAAGAAGTTGCGCTTCTCCTGCTCCCCGTAGACCACGTTCAGCCCGTCGAAGAGGGCCGCGACCCCAGCGTTAGCGGTCCAGATGGAGAGCAGCAGGCTGAGCACGAAGGCGAAGGAGAGGGTCTCCGGCCTGGCCGTCGCCAGCCGCAGCATCTGCTCGGCCACCAGGGTGAGCGCACCGCGCGGCACGAAGGCCGCGAGCTCGGCGAGCTGGCGGCTCACCGCGCCCACGTCGGCGAACAGGCCGTAGAGCGAGACGAAGGCGCCGATGGCCGGGAAGATCGCCAGCAGGGCGTAGAAGGTGACGCCCCCGGCGGTCGCCGGCAGGCGGTCGCGGCCGACCTCCAGCCAGGTGCGCCAGAGCACGTCCTTCCAGCCGCGCGCCGGGATCTGCGGCGGCGCCTCGGCGATCCGCCCGCGCCCGGGCTCGATCGCCTCGTAGAGCGCCGGCAGCGCCTCCGCCGGCAGCGACGCCGGCGCCCGCCCGCGCCGCGCCCGCATCCACAGCAGGGCGAAGGCGGCCATGCCGGCCCAGGGCGCGGCGCGCAGGGCCGCGCCTGCGAGCCGCGAGCCGCCGCCGCCTTCGTCCTCCTCCGGCCCCGTCGCCAAGCCGCCTCTCCACGGTGACGCCGGCACAAACCCGCGTCTGCGGCGTCCGTTCCGCTTGTGGAGGGCGCGTGCAAGCGGCTAGAGGGCGGCCCATGTCCAGCCCGAACGCGGGATCGCTCGCCGCCCTATGCCGCCATCCGGTGAAAGGCTTCACGCCCGAGGCGATGGCCGGCGTCGATCTCGCGCCGGGCGAAGGCTTTCCGTTCGACCGCGTCTGGGCGGTGGAGAATGGCCCCTCCGGCTTCGATCCGGCGGCGCCCGCCTTCGTGCCGAAGCAGAAGTTCGCGGTGCTGGCGAGCCTGCCGCGGGTGGCCGCGGCGATCACCCGCTACGACGCGGCCGACGGCGTCCTCTACGCCAGCGCCGAGGGCCTCGCGCCCTTCGCCGGCCGGCTGGATGCGGACGAGGGCCGCGCCCGTTTCGCCGCCTGGCTGGCGGGGCTGCTGGGCGAGCGGGCCCGCGGGCCGCTGAAGGTGGTCGAGGCGCCGGACGTCCATCGGTTCACGGATCATCCGCAGGGGCAGGTCTCGCTGGTCAACCTGGCCAGCGTCCGCGACCTCTCGCAAAGCATCGGCGTCGAGGTCGACCCCTTGCGCTTCCGCGCCAACCTCTACGTCGAGGGCTGGCCCGCCTGGGTGGAGAACGACTGGACCGGCGAGATTCTGGAGCTGGGCGCGGTCAAGGCCAAGGTGTTCAAGCCGATCGTCCGTTGCGCCGCGACCCACGTGAACCCGGCTTCGGCCGAGCGCGACGTCGAGGTGACCCGCGCCCTGTTCGACAACTACGGCCACATGCACTGCGGCGTGTATCTGAACGTGACGGCGCCGGGCCGGCTGGCTGTCGGCGACGTCTGCCAGGGTCCGGCCGCCGCCTCCACCCGCGAGCGGGCGCCGGCATGGGCCTGAACCTCGTCCAGGCCTGGACCCAGGCCAAGAAGCGCCTGCAAGAGGCCGGGATCGCCGGCCCGGTGATCGATGCGCGCCTGCTGGTGGAGGCCGCCGCCGAGGCCACCCGCGCCGATATCGTTACCGACCCCCACCGCGCGCTCACGCCCGAGCAGGAGGCCCGGCTCGAGGACTATCTCGCCCGCCGCGCCCGGCGCGAACCGGTCAGCCACATCCTGGGCCGCAAGGGCTTCTGGAAGATCATGCTGCAGGTGACGCCGGACGTGCTCACCCCGCGGCCCGACACCGAGACGGTGGTGGAATACGTCCTTCGCGATTTCCCGGAGCACGCCGCCTGGACGGTGCTGGACCTGGGCGTCGGCTCCGGAGCCATCCTGCTGGCTCTCCTGGCCGAGCGGCCGGCCGCGCGCGGGCTGGGCGTCGACGTCTCCGAGGAGGCGCTGGCGGTGGCGCGGGAGAACGCCGCCAACCTCGGCCTCGCCGGCCGCCTGGCGCTGTTGCGCGGCGACTGGACGCAAGGCCTCGACGAGGCCAGCTTCGACCTCGTGGTCTCCAACCCGCCGTATATCGCCAGCGCCGTGATCGAGGAGCTGCAGCCGGAGGATCGCGACCATGATCCCAGGCTCGCCCTCGAAGGCGGCGCCGACGGTCTCGACGCCTACCGCATCCTGGCGCCGGAGATCCTCAGGGTGCTGAAGCCCGGCGGCCGCTTCGCCGTGGAGATCGGCTATGACCAGAAGACGGCCGTCGAGGCGCTCTTCCGCGCGGCCGGCGCGGCGGAGGTCCAGACCCTCCGCGACCTCGGCGATCGCGACCGCGTGGTGGCCGGATTGAAAAAGCCCTTGGAAACCGGCGCCTGACTCGCTACATCAGATGCTGTCTCCACCCAAATCGCCGGCCTAAGGCAGACGCGTCCGAAGAAGGACGGCCGCCCCATCCGGTAGGCGCGACGCTTCTTCAAAAAGGCTCTCGCTGAACAGCTTCCGGGCGGAAGACGGGGAACTTAGCGTCTTCGACACTCCCTCGGGCCTTGTGGCCTGAACGCTGAAGGCTAGCGCAGAGACCTCGCCGAGGTCCGCTCAGGGAAGAGCCAAACGGTCATCACATAATGAGAGATTTCAAGGGTATGAAGCGCCAGCGCGGCCGCGGCCGCGGCGGCGGCAGCAGCGGCGGCGGCAAGCCGCAGCAGCAGAACGCCAACCGGGCCTTCGATTCGAACGGCCCCGACAGCGTCAAGGTGCGCGGCAACGCCCAGACTGTGTTCGAGAAGTACCAGCAGCTGGCGCGTGACGCGAACGCCGCAGGCGACCGGGTGCTGGGCGAGAACTATCTGCAGCACGCGGAGCACTATTTCCGCCTGCTGCGCGCGTTGCAGCCGCAGCGGCCCGCGTCCGAGATCCTCGGGCGCGATCAGTTCGCCTCGGGCTACGACATCGACTTCGAGGACGAGGGCATGCAGGCCCAGTCGGAGGCCGCCGACGAGGCCGCCGCCGAGGGCGAGGCCGACGGCGAGAACCGCTGGCAGGGCCGCGACGACCGTCCCCGGGACGACCGGCAACGCGACGACCGGCAACGCGACGATCGGCAACGGGACGACCGCCCGAGAGACGAGCGGCCGAGAGACGAGCGGCCCCGCGACGAGCGGCCGAGAGACGACCGGCCTCGGGACGAGCGCCCGCGCGACCGCTTCGAAGGCCGCGAGCGCCCGGCGGGCGAGGTGCGCGCCGGGGGTGACCGTGACGGCGGACGCCGCGAGCGTTGGCAGGGCCGCGACGACCGCGGCCGTGACCGCGGCGAGCAGCGCGCCGGGGACGACCGCCGCGATCGGCCAGACCGCCCAGAGCAGCGCCCCGAGCGCGACCCGCTGCCGGTGGTGGAGCCGCAACCCGCGCCGCTGGCGGCGCAGGACGAGCGGCCCTCGCCGGTGCTGCGCGACGCCGAGGGCGGCGAGAGCCATGCACCCGCCTTCCTGCAGGCCCCGGCCACGCCTCGCCCCGAAAGCGGCGAGGAAGACGCTCCGGCCCGCCGACCGCGCCGCCGACGCGCGCCGCGCAGCTTCGAAGGCGGCGACGTGCCGCCGTCGTCGAACGAAACCGAAGGCGCCTGAACACGAGAAAGCCCGCGGCGCGTCGCGGGCTTTTTTCATTGCGAAGCGATCGCGTCCCCGCGGGGCGTGGATCAGCTCAAAGCTGGTTGATCTCGCCGCAGCCGCACTTCACCACGACGTCACGCAGATCGGCGGGGTCGGCGGTGGCCAGGATGACGCTGTCGCAGGCCCCGCAGCGGTAGCCCGTCTGGTCCGCCTCGGGCAGCGGCGGCTGGGCGGCGATCACGGTGCGGCGCCCGATGAACAGCCCCGGCACAGTGCGCATCTGGATGAACGACATCGGCTTACCTCGAAACTTGGCCGTGACACGGCCCTCTCTTACCGCATCGCACAACGCTCGCCCATGCATTTTGCTGCATCGCCAAACGGCGATATGCCGGATGGCCGGAAACGAGGCGCCTGCGCCGCGCCCGTTGCGGCCCGGAGGCAGAGGGGGTTAGCTCAGGCCATGGGCGCAGA
>JAQGIJ010000374.1 GCA_028291285.1 Phenylobacterium sp.
TTGATCTGGTAATTCGCGAGATCCTGCAGCGCCACCGGCGAGACGTTGTTCGACATCAGCGCGAAGGAGATGATCGGGAACACCGTCGGATCCATCCGGCGGACCTGGTAGGCCGCGCCGGGCGGCAGGGTCGGCAGGGTTCTGGCGACCGCGGCGTCGACCATCAGGGTGGCGGCCGTCATGTCGCGGCCCCAGCCGAAGTCGATGGAGACCTGCGCCGAGCCGCGGCTGGTCTCGGAGCGCACGTCGAGCACGCCTGGGACCATGCGGATCGCTTCCTCGACCGGGCGGGTGATCAGCAGGGCGGTCTGGTCGGCGGGCCGGCTGCCGGCGTCGAGGTCGACGACCACGCGGGGGAAGGAGACCTGCGGAAACAGCCCCACCGGCAGGCTGACGGCCAGCGCAATGCCCGCGGCGGCCAGGGCGAAGGCGACCAGCAGGATGGCGCGCCATTGCTCGTCGACAAAGCGGATGAAGCTCATCGAGCGGCCGCCAGGCGCACCTGAGCGCCGCTATCGAGCTGGTAGGCCCCGTCGACGACGAGGGGCAGCCGCGGGTCGAGCGGACCCTGGAGGACGTCCACCTGGCCAGCATTACGGATGACGCTGACGTCGACGCGTTTGGCGCGGCCGCCGCTGACCTGGAAGACGTAATCCCGCTGGCCGTCGTTCAGCACGCCGACGTGTGGCGCGATCCAGCCCGACACTTGGCCCACGGTGACGGTGGCGCGGAAATCACTGCCGAGGATGAGGCCGCCGCCGTTGGTGGCGATGTCGGCGTCGATAAGGCGCGTCCGCGGATTGAGCGCGCCGGAGACCCAGACGACGCGCCCCGAAAGCGGCGGCCCCCCTGCGAGGCTCTGCAGCGTCGCAGGCTGGCCGATCCGCAACCGGCCGGCCGAGGTTGGATCGAACCCTGCGGCGACCACCAGCCCACCGCCGCGGGCGAGGTTCACGAGCGCCGCGCCGGCGGCGACCTGGTCCCCCACGGCCACCGGGATTGAGACCACGACGCCGTCGGATGGCGCCGTCACGCTCCCCGAGGCGACGCCGGCGCCCTGCTGCATGAGGGCGGCGAGGTTGGCCTGGGCGTTGCGGACGGCGGTGTCGGCCTGGGCCACCTGGTCGCGGGTGGCGAGCTGCTGGGCGAACAGCTGGTTGGCGTGCGTGAGCTGCGCCTGGGCCAGTTTCAGGGCGGCCTCGGCCTGTCGGTAGGCGCTGACCGACTGCGGATTGAGGCTGTAGCTCAACAGCCGCTGCCCCGCCTTCACGATCGCGCCTGGGGCGATAAGGATCGTGTCGACGCGCGCGGGCTGGGAGAGGGTGAGCGTCTGCAGCGCACCCTTGGCCGGCGCCGCCGCGCCGTAGACGGTCACCACGTCGGGAACCGCGCCCTGGGTGGCCGGCTGGGTGCGCACCAGCACGCTGGGCGTCGGCGTCGGCGGCGGCTTGCCGCCGCAGCCGGCGAGCGTCACGGCGGCGCTAACGGCGAGGATCGCGGGGTGGATGGAATGCGACCTCATCGCGACGCCTCCTGTGCCGGCGGTGGAATGGAAGGCAGCCCGGCTCCGACGAGCGTGTCGATCGCCACCTGCTGGTCCAGCAGGGTCTGTTCGAGCATGGCGATCTGGAGTTCTCGGGTGAACCGGGCGTTGACCAGGTCGACGTAGGTCCGCTGGTCGATGTCACTGGTGCGCAGCGCCGCTTCCGCGCGGGCCGCGCGTTGCTCTGCGATCGGCAGGTCGGCGCGCGCCCGGTCGAGCTGGCGCTGGGTCGCGGCGATCTCGCTCAGCCGGGCGCCGACCTCGCCCACAGCCGCTGCGAGCCGGGCGGCGTATTCCTCGTGCAGCTGCACGCGGGTGGCCTTCTCGATGGCGAGGCCGCCCTGGTTGCGATCGAAGATCGGCAGGCCGAAGCTGGCGTTGGGGCCGCCGTTGCGCACGTTGGCGTTGTCGCTGCTGCCCTGCCCCCCGAGTGTCGGGGCGGGGAACTGCATCAACAGCGCCGTGCGAAGCTTGGCGTCCTGGGCGGCGTAGCCGAGTTGCAGGGCCACGAGGTCGGGCCGGCGCTGCGGCAGGTTGGGCAGGTCCCGCTGGATCGCCGCGGGATCGAGCGGCGGCAGGTCCACGGTGTCGGCGAGCGGCACGACCGCCTCCGGCGTCAGGCCCAGCAGGGCGTTGAGCTGATGGCGCTGGGCGAGCAAGCGGCTCTGCAGGTCGTTCAGCTGGATCTGCGTTTGCTGCCGCGCTGCGAGGTAGGGAGCTGCGTCGGCCAGGGTCACATTGCCCGCGGCGAGCGCAGCCTCCAGCCGCTGCCCCCGCCCGGCGAGCAGGTCCAGCGCCTGGCTGAGGACCTTTAGGCTGCGCTGGCCCTCGATCAGGTCGACGGCGAGCAGGCGCGCCTGGCCGGCCATCTGCCACTCGCGCCACAGGATGTCGGCGTCGACCTGCTGCGCGGACTTCTGCGCCGCCTCCACCCGCGTGTGGTAGGTGACGAGCGCGCCGAAGTTGTAGGTCAGCGAGGCGGTCCAGGCCATGGTGGTCCCGACGCCGGCCAGCAGCGGCAGGATCGCGAAGCTGAGCGTCGGGTTGGGCAGCACGCCGGCCTGGATCAGCTGGGCCTGGGCCACCCCGTGCTGGGCGCGGATGGCGCGCAGGTCCGGATTGTTCAGCACCGCGAGCGCGGTGACCTGGGAGACGCTCAGCGGCCCCGGTGGCAGGGGCTGGTCATGAGCCAGCTGGTCCGGCGCAGTCGCCAGCTTCGGCGCGGCGGGAAGCGGCAAGGGCGAATAGGTGGCGCAGCCCGCCAACAGGGCCGCCGCGCCCACCGCCCACGCCTTCGCCGACACATTCGAATGTGCGCGCCTGCGCCGAGGCGCAGCGACGCTGACCCTGTTCATCTCCCCATCCCTCCCGCAAGCCGAGCTCAGAGCATCCGGAAGGCGAAGCTGGCCACCGCCGCCAGGGCGAGCACGATCAGGGCGAGCCCGCCCAGGCGTGGCGAGACGAGGCAAAGTGCGCCCGCCAGCACTCCGGCGACAGCCCAGCCCAACCACAACTTCCAGCTCACATCGGCCTCCAACAGCGGCCCTGTCCTGAGCCGGCGCCCATCATGGCGCAGCCGCGCCGCAGCCGCCTCGCTCGGGGCTTACAAGGGTGTAAGCTCCCTGCCGGGCTGCGCCGTAGGGCGGCTGCCCAAGGTGCCGGGACGGGAGGACGCAGATGGCGCCGGCGACCGCGGACAGTGGAATGACGAGCCGGTGGAGGAGATCGCCACTGCGGCTGCGCCCGCTCGCCTTCACCCTATTTGCCATGATCACCGTGCTGGGGGCGGTGGCCTTCGCCTTCTACCTGGTCGACCTGTCGGCCGAGGACGTCTTCCTCGATCGCGAGCACGACTCCGCCATGGCGGAGCGGCAGATCCTCAGGGAAGCGTACCGCCTGGAAGGGATCCCGGGCCTGGTCACCCGAATGGAGCGCCGCGCGAGGCTCGCCGCGCCCGAACAGCACTACGCCCTGTTCGACCCCGCAGGCCGGCATCTCGGCGGGGACCTTTTGACGCCGCCCAACCCCTCGCCGGACGGCGGCTGGCGCAAGGCCCGGTCGCTGACCCACAAAGGGCCCATCGCCCTCTACGCGACCACGGCGAGGTTGGCGGACGGATCCCTGCTGGTCATCGGCCGCGACGCCGCCGGACAGCGCGCTTACGAAAGCAGGTCCGCCAGCGGCCTGGTGATCGGACTCGCCATCGTGGTGGCGGCGAGCCTGGGGGTCGGGCTGCTGCTGAACGCCCTGGTGATCCAGCGCGCCGGCGCCGTGGCGGGCGTCGCCGAACGGATCGCGGCCGGAGACCT
>JAQGIJ010000395.1 GCA_028291285.1 Phenylobacterium sp.
TCCGCTGAAGTACAGCCTCGACCGCGACCCCGAGCTGGTCCGCAAGCACGTCGCCTTCGGCTACGGCATCCACATCTGCCGCGGCGCGCCGCTGGCCAGGCTGGAGGCGAAGCTGTTCCTGGAGACGCTGTTGAGACGCCTGCCGAACCTGCGGATCGCCGGCGAGGTCAAGCCCGAGCTCAGCATGCCGGTGCTGCAGGGCATCGCCGAGCTTCCCGTGGCCTGGGACGTGAGCGCCCGTGGCTGAGCTCGCTCGCGTCGTCCGGCTGGCCCGTCGCCCGGCGTCGGACGTCGTCGCCGAGGATTTCGAGATCGCCCAGGTCGAGCTTCCGAGCCTGGCTGAGGGACAAGTGCTCGTCCGCAACACCTGGATGAGCCTCGACCCCTACATGCGTCTGCCGCTCACCGGTCGGCCCGGGGTTCACGCGCCGGCCGAGCTCGGCGCGGTCATGACGGGCGCTGCCGTGGGCGTGGTCGAGCAGTCGACGGCGCCGGCGCTGCCCGTCGGCAGCACGGTGGTGAGCCAGCGGGGATGGCGCGACCGCTTCGTGGCGGCCGACTCCGAGGTGCAGCCGATCGACGCGTCGGCGGGTCAGCCGAGCTGGCATCTGGGCATCCTCGGGCTGATCGGCCTGACCGCTTTCGCGGGCATCGAGGAGGTGCTGAAGCCGGCGGCCGGCGAGACCATCTTCGTCTCGGGCGCGGCCGGCGCGGTGGGCTCGCTGGCCTGTCAGCTGGCGCGCCGGCGCGGCGCCCGGGTGCTTGGCAGCGCCGGCTCCGACGAGAAGGTCGCCTGGCTGGTGGAGGAGCTGGGGGTCGCGGCGGCGGTTAACTACAAGCGCCAGGATGTCGGCGCCTTCCTGCACGCCCAATGTCCCGACGGGCTCGACATCTATTTCGACAATGTCGGCGGACCGACGCTGGACGCGGTGCTTTCGGCCATGCGGACGCGCGGGCGGATCGGCCTGTGCGGGGCGATCTCACAGTACAACCACGCGAACTACCGCGCGGGCCCCGACGACTTCTTCAGCATCATCGAGAAGGGACTGACCGTCATCGGCATCAATGCGGGCCTCTGGCGGCCGCAGTCCGGCCGGATCATGCCGCAGCTGAGTGCGCTCCTGGCGTCGGGCGAGCTGGTCTGGAAGGAGACGGTGGTCGAGGGGCTGGAGAATGCGCCACGCGCCTTCGCCTCCCTGTTCCACGGCGAGAACATCGGCAAGCTGGTGGTGCGGCTGTCCTGAGCGCGGCGCGCGTCAGGCGAACGCCGCCGCCGCGCGGTACGACCCGTTCTCCACGTCATCGAGCACGTCGAGATGGACGGGACGCCAGCCGAGCTCGGCGCGGGTCCGCGGCGCCTGCGAGCGGCTGCTGACGCCGAAGAACAGGGGCCCGCGGAATTCACCCCAGATCTGCCGCGCCTCGTCGAGGGAGACGCTGCGCGGCGCGCGGCCGGCGACCCGCCCGATCGCCTGGGCGATGCTCCGCCAGCTCGTTTCGCCGGCGACCGCGTGATAGAGCGCCCCCGCCGCGCCTCTCTCGAGCGCCAGCCGATAGACCTCCGCCAGATCGTCCACGTGCACGTGGCTGTAGAGATTGAGGCCCTGGCCGATGTAGCAGGGGGCGCCGGCCGTGCGCAGCGAGTTGAGCATCGCCGGGATCTGCAGGCTGCCGCCATGGCCCCAGATCATCGGCGGCCGCACGACCATCGACCTGATCCCCGTGGCGGCCGCCTCGCGGACCTTCGCCTCCGTCACCGTGCGGACGGCGATCCAGGGCGGCGGCGAGAACGCATCGTCCTCGCCGAAGGTCTCCTCGCGCCATTCGCCGTCGGGCGTCTCGATCGAGAGCACGGCTGTGCCGGTGGTCTGGATGAAGGGCTTGCCCGTACCGTTCATCCGCTGGATCAGCCGCGCGACGGCGTTCCATTCCTGGTCGAACGGATAGGACGCGCAGTTGATCACCGCCTCGGCGGCGTCCACCGCCTGCAGCAGGCTCTCGGAGCCGAAGTCGCCCAGCACCGGCTGCAGGCCCCTGGCGTTGAATGTCTCCGCCTTCGCCGGGTCGCGGGCCAGCGCCAGCACCTGGCAGCCGGCCGCCGCAAGCCTGCGGGCCACCGCCGAGCCCAGGAAGCCACCGGCCCCGATGATCAACACGCGCATCTTCGCTCTCCTGCTTCGTCGCGCCGCGTGAGCCTCAGGCGGGGGCCGCCTCCTGGTTCTGGACGGTGACGTAGTCGCCGGAGAGGGTGTCGTCCTCGACGATGCGGCAGACCTCGCGCGCGATGTCGTCGGGCTGCAGGATGCGGACGCGCTCGAGGGCCGGCTGCAGCCAGGGCGCGTCCTTGGGCACGATGGCGGTGTCGGTGATGCCGGGGCAGATCGCCATCACCCGGATCCCGAAGCGCTCGTGCAGCGGCTTGCAGGACTGGGAGAAGGCGAGGATGCCATGCTTGGAGGCCGAGTAGGCGGGGTCCGCGGGCATGATGCTGAACGCCGCGATGGACGAGGTGTTGATGATCACGCCCGGCGCCTTGCGCCGGCGCATCTGTTCCACCGCGATGCGGGTGCCCACCATCATGGCCAGCAGGTTGATCTGGATGACGGCGATCATCTTCGACATCACCGTGTCGGGAAAGTCCGGCTGGCCGGTCATGACGCCGGCGTTGTTGTGGACGATGTCGAGGCCGCCGGTTTCCTGATCGGCGGCCTCGAACAGCCGGATCACCTCGTCGGGCTTGCTGAGGTCCGCGACCTTGGCGAAGGGCGTCGCGCCGGCGCGGCGGATCTCCTCTTCCAGCGACCGCAGCCCGGCCCGGTCGATGTCGACGACGACGATCTTCGCAGCGCCCCGCTGGACCAGCATGAGGGCGGTCGCGCGACCGATGCCTGCGCTCGCGCCGGTCACGATCGCAGTCTTGCCTTTGATGTTCATCGTCTCCCTCCCTCGCCGCTTATTTTGTCTGCGGCGCAGATGCCGGCTGCGGCCCTGCCGTCGCCGAAAACGCCTTCCAAGGCGCGACATTAACAGTAGCATATGTGCTAACTTGTCGCCCTGGCCAGCGCGATCTTCCGGGTCCGCGACCGGCGCCGGCCAGCACGAATTCGAGGAGGCGGGATGGGGGTCGTCGAGGGCAAGGTGGCGGTCGTCACCGGCGGCAGCAGCGGCATCGGCCGGGCCATCGCCGAGCGGCTGGCGTCGGAAGGCGCGCAGGTGGTGATCGTCGGTCGGCGCCCGGATCTCGTGGAGGAAGCCGTCGCGGCCATCGGCCCGCAGGCGACGGGCCTCGCCGCGGACGTGACCAAGGTCTCCGAGCTCGAGCGGCTGTTCGGCCAGGTGAAGGAGCGCTTCGGCGCCATCGACGTCCTGGTCTCGAGCGCCGGAAGCACCGGCGGCGGGCCGCTCGACAGCTGCGATGAGGCCGCCTACGACGCGCTCATGGACCTCAACGTGAAGAGCGTCTTCTTCACCGTCCAGCAGGCGCTTCCGGTTCTGCGCCCGCCGGCCTCGATCGTCGTGGTGGGCTCGGTGGCCGACAGCATCACCTTGCCCGGCGGCGGGGTCTATTCGGCGAGCAAGGCGGCGCTGCGCGCTTTCGTCCAGGTCTGGGCCAGCGATCTGGCGCCGCGGGATATCCGGGTGAACCTGCTGTCGCCCGGCATCACCGAGACGCCGCTGCTCGACCGGCTGCAGTCGACGCCCGAGTCGATGGCCGCCTTCGACAGCCTGATCGCCAACCGCACGCCGATGAAGCGGCGAGGCCGGCCGCAGGAGGTCGCGGCCGCGGCCGTGTTCCTGGCGTCCGACCAGGCCTCCTATGTCACCGGCGGCGTGCTCTACGCCGACGGCGGGCTACACAATTGGTGACCTTAGTCACATCGACTGCGCTGCGGAGCGGGCGTCCCAACGGGCGCGCGCGACCTGGAAGAGCTGGCGGTCGCCCATCTCCCAGGTGACCGTGAGTTTGCAGCTGTGGATCTTCCATCCGTCCGCCCCGCGGCGCAGCCGGTTGGTGTAGAAGCCGCCGATCGCGTGCATCAGCCGCTGCCCGTCGTCCACCAGGTGGTGCAGGGCCATCATGTAGGAGACGCAGGTCGCGTCGCCGCCGGCGATCTGGTGGACGTGGTTGCTGCTGACATGCTGGGTGGCGTCAAAGCCCGAGAGCGCACCCTTCACCCCGGCCGCCCATTCGTCCGTCTCGACCGTGCGCGGCTCGCCGCCGCTCCAGCTGGTGAAGTCCAGGTCGAGCCGGTCGGTGAAGCACGATCGGAAGAGCTCCCAGTTGCGGCGGTCGATGCCGGTCGCGTAGCGGTGGACGACGTCGCTCACCTCCGCCCGCGCGAGCAGGGTCTCCACCGTCAGCGGCTCGTATCCAGACATCGGACGCCTCCCAGCCGGCGCCGTCGGGTCGCGGCGCTCAGGCCGGGCATCACATCGAAAAATATCACGCGCTGCAAGGTGTCAGGCGCGCCCGCGAGACGATCAGCCCTTCAGCCTTCGGCCTGCGCCTCCGGTCCTGCGAGCAGGCGCGCGATGAGGGCGTCGGCGTCCGCGCGGTGCTTCGGGCGCAGGAAGTAGCGGACGCAGAGCAGGAAGTTCAGCTGCGCCCGCAGCCCCAGCTCGGCGTCCCCGATCCGTCCCGCCGCCCAGTCCGTGATGTTGGCGTAGGCGACGTTGACCAGCAGGGTGATGAGGCGCTGGCGCTCGGTATCGGAGAGCTTGACGAGCACCTGGGCGGCCTCCGCCCGCTCGAGCCAGTTGCCGCTGCCGGTGATCGAGATCCGATGCAGGGAGTCGTGGATCCGCCGATCCACCGTGGGTGAGAAGAAGACGCCCACCATGGCGGTCGCGTACCGCCGCAGCGAGACCACCACACGCGACATCAGCGCCAGCCGTTCCAGGTGCGCTTCCAGCGAGGCGGCCGGGGCGTGGGGCGGCAGCGTCTCGAGCAGGCCGGCGTAATGCTCCTCGATCGCGGAGGCGACGATATCCTCCTTGCTGCCGAACACGTTGTAGAGCGTGCGCTGGGCGACGCCCGCGCGCCGGCTGAGCTCGCGGATGGTGAAGCCGTCGATGCCCTTCTCATCGAGCAGTTGCTGGGCTTCCGTCAGGATCCGCCGGCGCCTGTCCTGCATGACCGGACTGGCGTACTTCCGCCGCCCCGGATCGGACGGCGGCTGGATCGGCTCGGGCGAGGGGGGCGACTTGCGTACAGGGTGTCCCACCCGACGGTACTTGCCCGGCGCGGAAAGACCCTGTCAACGTCAGGCGTCGGTCCGCCGGGCGCCGCCTTTCAGCTGCCGGCCAGCCAGGCGCGCGTCGTGGCCGCCAGCGCGGCCGCGCGGTCCGCCGCCGCGGGGTAGGCGCAGCGGAGCGCCTCGGAGCGCAATTCGATGCTCAGGGGCAGCAGGGACGGGAGCGCTGCGACGAACGCCCGCAGCGGCAGGACGCCCTCGCCAGGAAGTCGGCGAAGGTCCAGCGCGTCGCGCAGCACGGCGCTGCGGTCGGCCCGGTCCGGCCGCTCGGCCGGCGCGTCGCAGAATTGCGCGTAGGAGAGGCGCTCGGGCGGGATCCGCGCAAGCTCGGCCATGCTGACGCCGGCGCGGTCGAGATGGATCGGATCGAGCAGCAGCGCCGCCGCCGGATGGGCGGCGGCGTGCAGTACGCCGAGCGCCTGGTCGAGGCTGGTCACGCTGGTGAAGATCCCGAACTCCAAGGCCGCGCGCAGGCCGCGCGGCGCGCAATAGGCGGCGAGCTCGGCGAGCTTGGCCGCCGTCGCAGCGTCGTCCGGGTCGCCGCTGATGATCAGGACGTTGGCGGCCCCGAGTTCCGCGCCGATGTCGATGAGCCGCCGCGCCGCGTCGGGCAAAGGTCCCGGCCCAAGGCGTATGTACTCCACGTCCAGCACCGGCAGACCGCCCAGGGCGCGGCGCACGGCTGTGGTGGTGGCGTCGGTCCAGCTGTCGAGATCCACCCACACGCCGGCCATGTCGAAGCCTGCGGCGACGGCGGCTTGCGAGGTTTCCACTGGACCGAAATCCGGCATCACGCCGGCGGCCAGCGAGATTGGCGGCGGCGAACTGCGCGACATGGCTCAGCCGGCCGGCGGCCGAGGCCGGTTGGAGTCCGTCCAATCCTGACGCCTGGCCCATTGCGCCATGGTCTCGAGCTGCAACGGCATGCGGTCGAGCATGGCGTCGACGTCGACGCAGAAAGGGCGGGTCGGGGCGGTGTTGTTGTAGTGGTAGAAGGCCGAGATCCGGTTCTCGGTAAAGGCGCGCTCCTCGGGCGACATGTCGTCGCCGTACGCGCCGGCGAGGAAGCGGCCGAACTCCTCGGGTGAGCACGGGTCGTAGCGGATCTCGCGGTCGAGCGCCTCGGACAGCGCCTGGGCGACCTCGGGTCCGCGCATCCGCACCGGGCCGCCGATGTTCATCCAGGCGCCTTCCAGGTCCGGCCGGTCGAGAGCGGCGATCATGAACTTCGCGACGTCGTCGAGGCTGATCCAGTTCGCCTCCAGCTGCGGGCTGTGCGGATAGACGTAGCGGCCCTCGCGCACGATGAACGGCCGCGCCCAGTTGGTCAGCAGGTTGTCCATGAACAGCACCGAGCCGAACACCGTGGCGGGCGCCCCGGTCCGCCAGAGCGCGTTGATGGCCTCGGTGTTTGCCGCGTAGACGCCGGGATCGCCCGGCCGGTCGGGGATCCAGCTGCTGGTGTTCCAGACCACGCGCTTGACGCCGGCGTCGCGGCTCGCGCGGCCAATGCGGCCGAGGAACTCGGCCTTCAGGCCGTTGTGCCTTAGCGGATGTGTGTAGAAGACCGCCTCGACGCCTTCGACGGCGGCCCGGACCGAGGCCTCGTTCGTCAGGTCCGCCGGCATGATCTCGACCTCGCCGAAATCCTCGCCGTAGAAAGGGTCCTTCGAGCGCGAGATCGCCCGCACGTCGTAGCCCGCCGCGCGCAGCTGGCGCACCTGCGCCAG
>JAQGIJ010000449.1 GCA_028291285.1 Phenylobacterium sp.
TGGACCGCCGCGCCCGCCGTCTTGGCGGTGACGCCGACCGCCGTGCCCGCGACTGAGGCGACAAGGCAGCCTGAAAGGGCCACGGCGGCGGCGAGGACGACCAAGCTAAGCTCACGCATGCGGGGACTCCGGAACTGCCGGGAAGCTTGCCAGAGCCCGCCTGGGCGCGAGCTGTGACCGATCCGCTCATAGGGCCCATCTCCCCCTCGCGGCAGAAGGTCGCCGAAGGCAGGCGCCGCGATGCCGCCGTCTACCGCCGCGCCCGCTCGCCGGGGTGGAAGGCGCCGCCGCCGGTCTGGGCGCGGTGGCGCAGGAAGGCGTCGGCGAGGACGCAGGCGACCATGGCCTCCACCACCGGCACGGCGCGCAGGCCGACGCAGGGGTCGTGCCGGCCCTTGGTGCGCAGCTCGATCTCCTCGCCGGCCTCGTTCAGGCTGCGGCGCGGGGTAAGGATCGAGGAGGTGGGCTTGAAGGCGACGCGCGCGGTGACCGGCTGGCCGGTGGAGATGCCGCCCAGCACGCCGCCGGCGTGGTTGGCGAGGAAGGCGGGGCCGTCCTGGCCGGCGCGCATCTCGTCGGCGTTCTCCTCGCCCGAGAGCGCGGCCGAGGCGAAGCCCGCGCCGATCTCCACGCCCTTGGCGGCGTTGATCGACATCAGCGCCGTGGCGAGCTCGGCGTCGAGCTTGCCGTAGAGGGGGGCGCCCCAGCCGGCGGGCACGCCCGTGGCCTCCACCGCGATGATGGCGCCGGTGGAGGAGCCGGCCTTGCGGATCGCCTCCAGGTGCTCTTCCCAGACCGGCACGATCGCCGGATCGGGCGCCCAGAAGGGGTTGTTCGCGGTCTCCGCGAAGTCGATGCGGGCGGGATCGACGGCGTGCGGGCCGATCTGCACCACCGCGCCGCGGATCTCGACGCCGGGGATGATCTTGCGGGCGATGGCGCCGGCGGCCACACGCGCGGCGGTCTCACGGGCCGACTGGCGCCCGCCGCCGCGGTAGTCGCGCACCCCATACTTGGCGAAGTAGGCGTAGTCGGCATGGCCCGGGCGGAAGGCCTGGGCGATCTCCGAATAGTCGCGGCTGCGCTGGTCGAGGTTCTCGATGATCAGCGAGATCGGCGTCCCGGTGGTGACCTGGCCCTGCGTGCGCTCGTCGGCGAAGACGCCTGAGAGGATGCGGACCGCGTCGGGCTCCTGGCGCTGGGTGACGAACTTCCCCTGGCCGGGGCGGCGGCGGTCCAGCCACGGCTGGATGTCGGCCTCGGTGAGCGGGATCCCCGGGGGGCAGCCGTCGACCACGCAGCCGAGCGCCGGCCCGTGGCTCTCGCCCCAGGTCGTCACGCGGAACAGGTGGCCGAAGGTGTTGTGCGACATGGCCGGGGTTTCTAGCGGAACCCGCCCGGCCTCACAAATCGCCGGTCCGGCGCCCGACCGGTCAGGCGCCCGGCTTCTCGAAGCCCGCGCTGATGATCAGCTGAACCTGGTCGCCGACCATGGGCACGTATTTGCTCACCCCGAAGTCGCTGCGCCGGATCTCGCCAGAGACCTCGAAGCCCACCGTATAGGCCTTGTCCAGCGGGTTCACGCCCGCTCCGTTGAAGCGCGCGTGCAGGGTCACCGGCCGGGTCACGCCGTGCAGGGTGAGGTCGCCGGCCACATCGGCGCGGCCGGGCCCGGTCGGCGTCACGGTCCGCGACTTGAAGGTCATGGTCGGAAAGCGCGCGGCGTCGAACCAGTCGGCGCTCTTCAGCTCGCCGTCGAGCTTGGCGTTCGTGGTGACCACCGAGGCGGTCGGCACGCTCACCTCCAGCCGGCTTGCGGCGGGGTGGGCCGGATCCAGGCTGAGCTGGCCGGAGGCGCCGGTGAAGTCGCCGTACCAGGTCGTGAAGCCCAGGTGGGAGACGGAGAACAGCACGCGCGTGTGGCCGGGCTCGACCTTGTAGACGCCGGGCTTGACCGTGGCCGGGTCGTGGGAGGCCTGGGCGAGGGCCGCCGCGCCGCCGACGGACAGGGCGAGCGCGAGCGCGCCGGCGGCGAAGGCGTATTTGGGCGTCATGAGAATTCCAGTTCCATCGAGCGTGCAGCCAATCATATAGGAGCGGACCAGGCGACGCCTTAGCCATGGTCAAGGCGGAAGACCGTTTCCGAGCCGGAATTAATGCGGCCCGGCGCTTCGCAGGGCGGCGGCCGTCGGGAAGGTGCGCTATATCCGCGGCGATGACCGACAAGACCTTCATCCCGCCCTCGCCCAGCGAAGACGACTACGTCCGGCAGGTGAGCGTCGCCGAGCCGCTGCCGCTGCTCACCGAAGACGATCCGATGGCGCTCTTCGCCGCCTGGCTGAAGGAGGCGGGACGGACAGAGCCCAACGACCCCAACGCCATGGCCGTGGCGACGGTGGACGCGGACGGGCTGCCGGACGTCCGCATGGTGCTCTTGAAGGACGCCGACCCGCGAGGCTTCGTCTTCTACACCAACGTCGACAGCGCCAAGGGCCGGCAGCTGGCGGCCGCGCCCAAGGCGGCGCTGCTGTTCCACTGGAAGACGCTGCGGCGCCAGGTGCGGATCCGCGGGCCGGTGAGCCGCGTCAGCGAGGCGGAGGCCGACGCCTACTGGGCCACCCGCGCCAAGTCCGCGCAGATCGGCGCCTGGGCTTCCGACCAGTCGCGGCCGCTGCCGGACCGGCTCGCCTTCGAGAAGAAGATCGCCGAGTACGGCCTGAGGTTCGGCCTGGGCAAGGTCCCGCGGCCGCCGCAGTGGTCGGGCTTCCGGGTCGAGCCGGCGGCGATCGAGTTTTGGCGCGACAGGCCGTTCCGGCTGCACGAGCGCCTCGTGTTCGAACGCGCCGGCGAAGGCTGGACTACGCACCGGCTGTTTCCTTGAGCGGCGAGGCGCAGGACGAGGTCGCCGCCTGGCTGTCGGCGCGCGCCGAGCGGGTGATCGAGACGGCGCTGGCGCGGGTGTTCCTGACGCCGGACGCGGCGTTCAAGCAGAAGCG
>JAQGIJ010000450.1 GCA_028291285.1 Phenylobacterium sp.
GTGGCCTTCGGCGTCTGCTTCGCCTTCGCAACCCAGATCTTCAACCTGCTGCTGCACCCGTTCTCGATCGCGGCCCAGCTCCTGGCGGTGCGCGCCGCCGAGCCCACGCACCACGCCGGCGCCTTCGAGCTGGCGGGCGTGTTCACCGGCGCGCGGGACATGTTCCTCGCGCTGATCGGCGCGCTCGACCTGCCGCCGGCGCCCGGCAAGGTCACCAGCCTGATCTTCACCGCGCCGCTGGAGTTCTTCTTCACCAAGGTGAAGCTGGCTGGCCTGGGGGCGGTCGCGATCGCCTTCCCGGTGATCGGCTGGCAGGTCTACGCCTTCGTGGCGCCGGGCCTCTACAAGCGCGAGCGCCGGGCCTTCCTGCCGTTCCTGGTGGCCGCTCCGGTGCTGTTCATCGCCGGCGCGGCGCTCGTCTACTACATGATCCTGCCCTTCGTGCTCTGGTTCTCGCTCTCACAGCAGATCGTCGGCACGGGGGGAATCTCGGTGCAGCTGCTGCCGAAGGTCTCCGACTATTTCAGCCTGGTGACGACGCTGGTGCTGGCCTTCGGCCTCTGCTTCCAGCTGCCGGTGGTGCTGACCCTGCTGGGCATGGCCGGAATGGTCTCGGCCAAGACCCTGCTCTCAGGCTGGCGCTACGCGGTGGTGGGCGTCTTCGTGGTGGCCGCGGTGGTCACCCCGCCGGACCCGATCAGCCAGACCCTGCTCGCCCTGCCGATCATCCTGCTCTACTTCGCCTCCGTCGGCTGCGTGAAGCTGATAGAGCTTCGCCGGGCCAAGGCGGACCGCGGCGGCGAGGTGGCGACGGTCTAACGGGGCTTGGCCCTGACCTCGACGCGCACTAGACAAGGCCGCCTTCCTCGCCGCCCAGGTCGCCATGCACGACATCCGAGCCATTCGCGAAAACCCCGAGCGCTACGAGCAGCATTGGGCGGCGAAGGGCTCTGCGGGCAAGGTCGCGGAGATCCTCGAGCTGGACGCCCGGCTGCGCGCCGCCCAGACCGCGCTGCAGGCCGCCCAGGCCGAGCGCAACGAGGCCTCCAAGAAGATCGGCCAGGCCAAGGCGAAGAAGGACGAGGCCGAGGCGGTGCGCCTGATGGCGCACGTCGAGACCCTGAAGAAGACGCTGGAGGAACAGGCGCAGATCGAGCGCGAGACGGCCGAGGCGTTGCACCAGATCCTGTCGTCGCTGCCGAACCTGCCCGCGCCCGACGTGCCCGTGGGCGAGGACGAGAGCGACAACGTCGAGGTCCGCCGCTGGGGCGAGCCCCGCGCGATCACCAATCCGAAGGACCACGTCGACATCGGCGAGGGCCTCGGCCTGCTCGACTTCGAGGCCGCCGCGCGGATGAGCGGCTCGCGCTTCGTCGTGCTGAAGGGCCAGCTGGCGCGGCTGGAACGCGCGCTCGGCCAGTTCATGCTCGACCTGCAGACCCAGGAGCACGGCTACACCGAGGTGTCGCCGCCGCTGCTGGTCAACGACGCCGCCGCCTACGGCACCGACAAGCTGCCGAAGTTCGCCGACGACCTCTTCCAGACCACCGACGGCCGCTGGCTGATCCCCACCGCCGAGGTGCCGCTGACGAGCCTGGTGATGGGCCAGATCGTGGCGCAGGAGGAGCTGCCGCTGCGCTACACCGCGCTCACCGCCTGCTTCCGCTCGGAGGCCGGGGCGTCGGGCCGCGACACGCGCGGCATGATCCGCCAGCACCAGTTCTACAAGGTCGAGCTCGTGTCGGTCACCGCGCCGGAGCAGTCGGGCGAGGAGCACGAGCGGATGGTGGGCTGCGCCGAGGCGGTGCTGAAGCGTCTGGAGCTGCCGTTCCGCACGCTGCTGCTGTGCACCGGTGACATGGGCTTCGGCGCGCGCAAGACCTATGACCTGGAGGTCTGGCTGCCGTCGGAGGGGCGCTATCGCGAGATCAGTTCCTGCTCCAACACCGGCGACTTCCAGGCTCGCCGCATGGACGCGCGGACCAAGGCGGCCGGCGAGAAGGGCACCCGCTTCGTCCACACGCTGAACGGCTCGGGCCTGGCGGTCGGCCGCACCCTGGTGGCGATCATGGAGAACTACCAGGACGAGGGCGGGCGGATCGCCATTCCCCAGGCCCTGCACCCCTACCTTCCGGGGTTGACGCACATCGGGGGTCAAGCGTGAGAATCCTGGTCACCAACGACGACGGCGTCAACGCGCCGGGGCTGGCGGCGCTGGAGCGGATCGCGCGCAAGCTCTCCGACGACGTCTGGGTCTGCGCGCCGGAGTACGAGCAGTCGGGCGCGAGCCGGGCGTTGACGCTGGCTGAGCCGGTGCGGGTCCGCAAGGTGGGCGAGCGGCGGTTCTCGACCACGGGGACGCCCACCGACTGCGTCATGCTGGCGATTCACGAGCTGGTCAGCGGCGCCAGGCCCGACCTGGTGCTCTCCGGCGTCAACCGCGGGGCCAACCTCGCCGAGGATGTGACCATGTCCGGCACCGTGGCCGGCGCGATCGAGGCCATGGCGCTGGGGGTGCCGGGCGTGGCGCTCTCGCAGATGGGCGGCTACGTCCACGAGGACAGCTATTTCGCGCCCGCCGAGACCTTCGCCCCGGGCATAGTGAAGAAGCTGGTGGAGACCGGCTGGCCGAACGACGTGGTGATGAACCTCAACTTCCCGAACCTGCCGACGGCCGAGATCCAGGCCGTGGAGGTCACGCGGCAAGGCTTCCGCGACGTGCAGATCCGCCATGCCGAAAAGCGCACCGATTTGCGCGGCCGGGACTATTATTGGATTGGGTTCCGCAACGAGCGCTCGAAGCCCGCCGAGGGGACGGACCTGCGCGCGCTGTACGAGGGCCGGATCTCGGTGACGCCGCTGCATATCGACCTGACGCACCAGCCCACTGTCCATGACCTGAAGGGGGTCCTGGGCGGTCCCCCGCCGAGGCTCTGAGATGACCGGGCCGCGCGACGAGACGACGCAGGAGCAGATGGCGCGCCTGATCCTGGCGCTGAGGACCCAGGGCGTCACCGACGCGAAGGTGCTGAAGGCCATCGAATCCACCCCGCGCGAGCTCTTCACGCCCGAGCTCTTCAAGGCCCGCGCCTTCGAGGACTCCGCCCTGCCGATCGCCTGCGGCCAGACCATCAGCCAGCCCTTCATCGTCGGCCTGATGACCCAGGCGCTGAAGATCGAGCGCCGCTCGCGGGTGCTGGAGATCGGCACCGGCTCCGGCTACCAGACCGCGATCCTCTCCAGGCTCGCGCGGCTGGTCTACACCGTGGAACGCTATTGCACGCTGATGCGCGAGGCCGAGGCCCGCTTCCAGACGCTTGGCCTGACCAATGTGATCACCCGCTTCGGCGACGGTGGCGAGGGCTGGCCCGAACAGGCGCCTTTCGACCGCATTATGGTCACGGCGGCGGCGCCTGGCGAGCCCACAGCCTTGCTTCAGCAACTGAAGGCTTCGGGGATACTCGTCGCGCCGATCGGGCGGGGGCCGGTGCAGACGCTCCGCCGCTACACCGGCGACGGCAAGGGCGGCTTCCAGGTGGAAGACCTGATCGACGTCCGCTTCGTCCCCCTATTGGACGGCGTGGCGAAAGAGCCCTGAGGCCGAAGCATGCGGCGCTTTGCGGGTTGGCTCCGGCGGCGGGGCTCGCCCATGATCGCCAGGCTCCCACACTGATTCTCTCGCCTAAGCCCATTTCGGAGCAGTGATGACGCATTTCCTGCAGCGGACGGCCCTGATCGCGCTGGCGACCGGCGCGCTGGGCGCGTGCTCGACGACGGAGAGCGACGGCGCGTTCACGCCGAACTTCCCGGTGCGCGCGCCCGACGCCAGCCCCGCGCCGTCCCCCGCAGCGCCTGCGTCCGAATCGGCCCCAGCGGCGCGCCCGTCCGAGACGCCGGTGACGGTCGCGCCCGCCGCGCCCGTTGGGCAGCGCCCGCTGGAGCCCG
>JAQGIJ010000490.1 GCA_028291285.1 Phenylobacterium sp.
CGCTCGCGCGATTTCGGCCGGGAGGAGCAGGTCGCCGTCATCTCGGGCCAGGGCTCGCGACGCGGTCTGGGCCAGATCCGCGACAGCCTTTGGCGCGAAGGCGCGGTGGTGGAGACCTTCCCGGTGAGCCGCTGGGTGTGGCTTGGCGCCATTCACGCCGCACACCTCGGCCGCAGCGCCTTGGCGTTCGCCCGTGTTCTCTCGAAGGCCTCCAGCAGGTGACGCTGGGCGCTCAGCTGATCGGGCGCATCACCGGCGGCGACGACGTCCCCCGTCTCGTCCCACAGCCGCCACAGCCAACCCTCTTCGGCCTGGCTCATGGAATAGGCGAACAGTGACTCTTCCATCGGAACCTCCCGCGGTTACGGTGAGCGTCGGCATGTCTTGAGGAGCCGCCCGGCGCCGGGCGGCTCAGAACGACCCTTTGCTGGACAGCACCGCCGGCACGGTCCTGACGATGATCCAAAGGTCCAGGCCGAGGCCTCGGCGCCTGGTGTAGAGCGTGTCCATCGCCACGCGCCGGCGGTAGCCGGTGTCGTTTCGGCCGCTGATCTGCCAAAGGCCCGTGATGCCGGGCTTGACCGCGTAATAGTTCCGGATGCGGGAGCCGTAGCGGACGATCTCGCTCTCGACGATGGGCCGCGGCCCGACCAGGTTCATCTCGCCTCGGATCAGGTTGATGAGCTGCGGCAGCTCGTCGAGGCTCGACTTGCGCAGCAGCCGACCGAGCGGTGTGATCCGGGGGTCGTTGCGAAGCTTGTGATCGCGCTCCCACTCCTGACGCGCGGCGGCGTCTCGCGTCAGCAGCTCCGTGAGCCGCGCCTCGGCGTCGACCCGCATGGTGCGGAACTTGAGGCAGCCGAACGGCTCCCCGTGCAGACCGATCCGCCGGTGCTTGAAAAGGATCGGTCCGCCATCGAGGAGCAAGACCGCGAACGCCGTGAGCAGCATCACAGGCAGGATGAAGAGCAAGAGCAGAACGGCGGAGAGCCGTTGCGCCGCCTCCCAAGCATGATCGGCGTCGAGCCTGAGGTCGTGGTCGGATGCATGGGAGGTGGTTGTGAGACCGGCGGCCGATGAACCTTGGAGCGTTTGCTCGCCTTGAGCCATGAGGAGCATGATGCCAATTCCATTCTTCAGTTCACGACGTGAAGAGGAAAGCGGACGGTAAGTCCGTTCATTAGATGCAGTCATCGATTTCAATATGAATTTTGCTTTTTGAGGGTCGAGAGCTTGATATGCCTGCGCCAACCTTGGAGTTATCTGAGGTCGGAGCTGATGGAGAGGCAAGCGACGAGTGCCGCCGCAATTGTGGACTGGCAACTCTGCTTTGCCTCGCACACTTCCGGCGTCGGGTAGTTCCAATTGCGGCATAACGGGCGCCAGGCGTTAGGTGGCCGCAGTGGGGCGCATTCTTCCGTGCGCCGGACGCGGCTTGGTCATCGGCGAGCGCCGGACAGGCCGCTATCGGTTGGAGGCTTGGCGTGCGGCATGCCGCACCCTGGCGGCAAACGCGGGAGCTCGGGCCGGCCGGTCAGGACGCTTGCGATCGCCGCCGCCGCCGCCGCACGACATCGATGCCGCGATCCTCGATCTTCTTGCGCAAGGTGTTCCGGTTGAGACCGAGAAGGGCTGCGGCGCGCAGCTGGTTGCCGCGGGTCGCCTCCAGGGTCATGCGGAACAGCGGCCGCTCGAGCTGGTCCAGGAGGTGGTCGTAGAGGCCCAGCGGCGGCAAGCTGGCCGGATCATCGGCGAAGTAGCTGGCGAGGTTGCGCTCGACCAGCTGCGAGAGCGTTTCGGGCTCTTCGCCGCCGTCTTCCCCTGCTTGCGGTGGGGCAAGCTCGCGCTCGATGATGCGAGCAGTGATCAGGTCGTCGCCGTACAGGGCGCAGATGCGACGGATCAGGTTCTCCAGCTCGCGCACATTGCCCGGCCAGCGGTGCAGCTTCAGACGCTCGAGCGCGGTCCCCTCGATCGTCTTCACCGGCAGGCCCGCGCGCCGCGCCCGGAGCAGGAAGGTCCTGGCCAGGTCGGGAATGTCCTCGACGCGGTCGCGCAACGGCGGCAGGCGCAGGGGCGCGACGTTCAGGCGGAAGAACAGGTCTTCGCGGAACAGCCCCTGCTGGATCAGGCCCCGGAGGTCGCGGTTGGTGGCCGCGATGATCCGCACATTGGGCGGTCGACGGGTCTTGGGATTGACCGGCGGCCCGGAGCCGTCGATCAGATTCAGCAGGCGCATCTGGGCGTCGATCGACATGCCGCCGATCTCATCGAGGAACAGGGTGCCGCCGTCCGCCTCGACCAGCTTGCCGCATCCGCCGTCCTCGTCGCCGAAGAGCTTCGTCTCGACCTCGTCGGCCGGGGTGGCGGCGACGTTGAGGGTGACGAACGCAGCGGCGCGCCGGCGCCCCATGTCATGCAGCACGCGGGCGGCGAGTTCCTTGCCCGTGCCCGACTCGCCGGTGATGAGGACCGTCAGATCCGAGGAGACCAGTTTTGCGAGCGTTCGATAGACCTCCTGCATCGGCGCGGAGCGGCCGATCAGCGGCAGGCGGTCGTCGCGAGCGGCCCGCGCCTGGGCCTTGGCGGCGTCGGTCGTTGGATGCCGCAGGGCCCGTGTCACCGCCGAAGTCATGTCGTTCAGCTCGAAGGGCTTGGGCAGGTATTCGAAGACGCCGTTTTCCGCGGCGTGGATGGCGGTCAGAATATTGTTTTGCGCGCTGATCACGATCACCGGCAGCGTCGGGCGCTCCTTCCGGACGCGCGGCAGGACGTCGAAGATGTTCTCGTCCGGCAACAGCACGTCGCTGATCACGAGGTCGCCTTCGCCCTCCGAGATCCATTTCAGCAGGGTGGCGGCGTTTCCAGTGGCCCGCACGGCATATCCAAGCCGCGTGAGGGCCTGGCTCAACACCATCCGGATAGCAGAGTCGTCGTCAGCGATCAGGATCTTCCTCTGAACGTTGTGCATCCGTACACACCCCTAAAATCCGTCCGGCCAGGCGAGCGCAAGGGTGCGCG
>JAQGIJ010000504.1 GCA_028291285.1 Phenylobacterium sp.
GTGGGCGATGTTGGCCTGGGCGAGGTCGATGCGGATCGGCTCGTAATAGGCTTCATGCAGCCGACGGTAGATGCCCGCGCCGGTCACCACCTCCGCAAGCAGGACCGCGCCGAACACGGCCAGACCCCAGGCCAGCACGCGCAGCGCCAGTGCGTTCAGCCGCGGGTCGGCGCGGCGGGCGCCGCAGACGGCGCTCCAGAACAGCGGCAGGCCCAGCGCCCGCTCGAGCGCGACGCTGTGGCAGAGGTCCTTCGGCTGATAGGGGCTCCAGGTGGTCGACACCGCCGCCCAGACCAGCGCGCCCAGCAGCACGATCAGCGCCGGGCGATCGGCGTCGGTGAGGCGGAAGGCAGGCAGGCAGCACAGGCCGATCAGCGCCAGCAGCGGGGCAAAGCCGAGCGGGCCCAGCCACCCCAGCAGCGGCGTCAGCGCCGCCCCCGCCACCATGACCCAGCCGCACCAGGCGGCCAGGCGGTCGCGCACGGCGGCGGCCGGTTGCGCTAGGGCGCTCGCCGTCACGCCGCCTGGCCCAGGCCCTGGGGCACGTACTTCTCGCGCAGGGTGACCAGCTCCTCGGCGAGCGTCGGGTGCACGGCGCAGGTGGAATCCCACTGGCTCTTGGTGACGCCCATCTTCATTGCGATGGCGGCCATCTGGATCATCTCCGGCGCGTCGGGCCCGACCACGTGGCAGCCGACCACCTTTTCGGTCGCCGCTTCCACCACCAGCTTCACCAGGCAACGTTCGGAGCTGTCGGTGAGCGCGTACTTCATCGGCTTGAACCGGGCGAGATAGATATCGACCTTGCCGAGCTTGTGGCGGGCGTCGGCCTCGGAGAGCCCCACCGAGCCGATCGGCGGCTGCGAGAAGACGGCCGAGGCGACCATCTCGTGGTCGAAGCTGGTGGGCCTGTCGTAGAACACCGTCTCGGCGAAGGCATGGCCCTCGCGGATCGCCACCGGCGTCAGGTTGATCCGGTTGGTGACGTCGCCCACGGCCCAGATGTTCGCGACGTTGGTGCGCGAGTACTCGTCCACCACGACCGCGCCGGCCTCCGACAGCGCCACGCCGCCGGCCTCCAGGCCCAGCCCCTCGACGTAGGGCTCGCGGCCAAGCGCGAACATGACCACGTCGCTCTCGCAGTGGTGGCCGTTGGTGAAGCGGCTGATCAGGCCGGTGTCGGTCTTCTCGATGGCCGCGTGCTGGCTCGCCAGGATCACCTCGATCCCGCGCTTCGCCATCTCCTCGGCGATGTGCGAGCGCACGTCGTCGTCGAAGCCGCGCAGGACGTTGGGGCCGCGATGGATCAGCGTCGTCTTCACGCCGAGGCCGGCGAAGATGCCGGCGAACTCCAGCGCGATGTAGCCGCCGCCGGCGATCACGATGCGCCGGGGCAGCTCCGGCAAGTGGAAGGCCTCGTTCGAGGTGATGGCGTGCTCGACGCCCGGCAGGCCCTTGGGCATCCAGGGCCTGGCGCCGGTGGCGATGAGGATCTTTCCCGCCGTGGCCGTGCCGTGGCCCGCGACCTCGACGGTGTGGGCGTCCACGAGCCTGGCCTTGCCGTGCACCATCTCGGCGCCGGCGTTGTGCAGGTTGCGGACATAGATCCCCGAGAGCCGGGCGATCTCCTTGTCCTTCTCGGCGATGAAGCCCGGCCAGTCGAAGCTGGTCTCGCCGACGGTCCAGCCGTAGCCCTTGGCGGTCTTGAAGCTGTGCGCGAACTCCGAGGCGTAGACCATGAACTTCTTGGGCACGCAGCCGCGGATCACGCAGGTGCCGCCGACCCGGTGCTCCTCGGCCACGACCACCTTGGCGCCGGCCATGGCCGCGAGCCGGGCGGCGCGGACGCCGCCAGATCCCGCCCCGATGACGAAGAGGTCGCAGTCAAAGCTCGGCACGCGTCAGCTCCTTCTCACGGTTCGACCACCTGCACGCCGCCGGCGTGGCCTATCAGCGCCTGGTCGGCCAGATCGAGGAAAAGGCCGTGGTCGACGACGCCGGTGACGCTCTTCAGGACCGCCGCCAGCACCGCCGGCTCCTCGATGCGGCCGCAAGCTGCGTCATAGATGAGGTTGCCGTTGTCGGTTTTCACCGGCTGGCCGTCCTTCAGCCGCAGGCGCGGGGCTGCGCCGATGTCGCATTCGACGAGCGCGTCGCAGATCCGCAGCGCCGTGGTCGTGTGGCCGAAGGCGACGACCTCGATCGGCAGGGGGAACCTGCCCAGCACCGGCACGCGCTTGGCCGCATCGGCGATCACCACGCAGCGGCGCGACGCCTCCCAGACCAGCTTCTCGCGCAGCAGCGCCGCGCCGCCGCCCTTGATCAGCGAGAGCCCGGGCCCGATCTCGTCGGCCCCGTCGACGGTCAGGTCGATCTCGCCCGTCTCGCCCAGCTCGGCGAGCTTCATCCCCAGGCCGCGGGCCAGCTCGGCGGTGGCCTCGGAGGTGCAGACGCAGGTGATGTCGAGCTTGCGCGCGGCCAGCGCCCGGACGAACCAGACGGCCGTCGAGCCGGTGCCCAGCCCCACGACCATGCCGTCGTCGGCCAGCGCCGCGGCCGCCTCGCCGGCGGCCTGCTTCTCCAAATCGACTGCGCTCACGCCTTGCCCCGCGCCGCCTTCTCGGCCCGCTTGCGCTCGCGGAAACGCGCCGCCCAGCCTTGCTTGGCCACCTGCTGGCCGCGCCCGAGCGCAAGCGCGTCCGCCGGCACGTCCTCGGTGATCACCGAGCCCGATCCGGTGAAGGCCCCCGCCCCCACCGTCACCGGCGCCACCAGGGCGGAGTTCGAGCCGATGAAGGCGCCCTCGCCCACGTGGGTCTCATGTTTGTCGAACCCGTCGTAGTTGCAGAAGATCGTGCCGGCGCCGATGTTGGCCCCCGCCCCCACCGTGCCATCGCCCAGGTAGCTCAGGTGGTTGGCCTTCGCCCCCCTGCCGAGCGTCACCTTCTTCACCTCGACGA
>JAQGIJ010000500.1 GCA_028291285.1 Phenylobacterium sp.
AGCTGCGTCTCGTCCAGGGCCCCGTGCGCGCCCAGGGCGAAGCCCCGGTCCCGGCCCGCAGGCGCGCCACGCCCCTGGACGCCGCCCAGGAGGCGAGCCTTGCCGCCTCGCTCGGGGCAGCCCCCGAAGGCGCTCTGAAGGAGGCGCTCCTGCGCCTGGGCCGGGCCGTCCTGCGACGCCAGGGCTAGACAAGCTACGGCCGCCCGGGAATCGGGCTTTAATAACGCCTTATGTCTCAGGGACCCCCGCCCATGTTCAGCCGCCGCATCCTCATCGCCGCCGCCGCCGCCGCGCTCGCGCTCGCCGGCTGCCACAAGGGCGGCGCGGCCGGTTCGGCACAGGGCGACCTGAGCCTGGGCCCGCCCGACGCCAAGGTGAAGGTGGTGGAGTACGCCTCGGCCAGCTGCAGCCACTGCGCGCGCTTCAACAACGAGGTCTTCCCGGCCTTCAAGGCCAAGTACGTCGACACCGGCAAGGTGAACTACACCCTGCGCGAGTTCCTCACCCCGCCGGAGGAGGTGGCCGCGGCCGGCTTCCTGCTGGCGCGCTGCGCCGGCAAGGACAAGTACTTCACCGTGCTGGACGCCATCTACAAGAACCAGAACGAGATGTTCCAGACCGGCGACTTCCGCGGCGTCCTGCTGCGCATCGCCCAGTCCGCCGGCATGACGGAAGCCCAGTTCAACAAGTGCGTCTCCGATCCCGAGGCGCTGAAGGCGCTGAACGCCCGCGTCCAGCACGCGATCAATGTCGACAAGATCAGCGCCACCCCCACCTTCTTCGTCAACGGCAAGAAGATCGGCGAGGGCGAGATGACGCTGCCCCAGCTCGACGCCGCGATCGCCGCGGCCGCGAAGTAGATGCCTGGCCGCCGCGCCCTCCTCGTCGCGCTCCTGGCCGTCGTCGCCGGGGCTGCGCAGGCGGCCGCGCCCGCCCCGCCGCAAGCGCGGCCAGCGCCGCGTCCGGCCGCCGGCCCCGACTTCAGCCTGGGCTCGCCCAAGGCCCGCGTGCAGGTGGTGGAGTACGCCTCGCTCAGCTGCCCGCACTGCGCGCGCTTCAACGCCGAGGTCTTCCCCGCCTTCAAGGCCAGGTACGTCGACACCGGCCAGGTCCGCTACACGCTCCGCGAAATGCTGACGCCGCCGGCGGAAGTGGCCGCCGCGGGCTTCCTGATGGCCCGCTGCGCCGGGCCTGCGAAGTACTTCAAGGTGGTCGACGAGGTGTTCCGCAGCCAGGCGCGCTGGACCGAAGGGACGAAGATCAAGCCGATCTTCCTGGAGATCGCCAAGAACAACGGCCTGACGGAGGCGCAGTTCGAGGCCTGCCTCACCGACCAGAAGGGCTATGCCGGCCTGAACGCGCGGGTGAAGGCCGCCCTCGACGCCGGCGTGGATTCCACCCCCACCTTCTTCGTCAACGGCAAGAAGCTCCCGGAGGGCGAGATCAGCATCGAGCAGCTCAACGCCGCCATCGCCGCGGCCCGCAAAACGGGAGGCTGAGCGAGAGGCCCGTGCACTTCCAGCGGCTGCGACTGTCGGGCTTCAAGTCCTTCGTCGATCCGACGGAGTTCCGCATCGAGCCTGGGCTGACCGGGATCGTGGGGCCGAACGGCTGCGGCAAGTCGAACCTGCTGGAAGCGCTGCGCTGGGTGATGGGCGCCAATTCCGCCAAGGCGCTGCGGGCCGGCGGCATGGACGACGTGATCTTCGCCGGCTCCGGGGCGCGGGCCTCGCGTAACCACGCCGAGGTGGCGCTGACCATCGACAACGCCGAGCGCCGCGCGCCTGCCAGCTTCAACGACCATCCGGTGCTGGAGGTGGTGCGCCGCATCGATCGCGGCGCGGGCTCGACCTACCGGATCAACGGGCGCGAGGCGCGCGCGCGCGACGTGCAGCTGCTCTTCGCCGACGCCTCCACCGGCTCGAACTCGCCGGCCCTGGTGCGCCAGGGGCAGATCTCCGAGCTGATCGCCGCCAAGCCGCAGAACCGGCGGATGATCCTGGAGGAGGCGGCCGGCGTCTCCGGCCTGCACTCGCGGCGCCACGAGGCGGAGCTTCGGCTGCGGGCCGCGGAATCCAACCTCGCCCGCCTGGGGGACGTCGGACGCGAGCTCGAGACCGCGCTCAACCGGCTGAAGCGCGAGGCGCGCCAGGCCGAGCGCTACAAGAAGCTTTCCGCCGAGATCCGCGCGCTGCAGGCCGCCGTGCTCTACGCCCGCTGGAGCGAGGCCAGGACCGCGGCCGAGCGGCTGACCGGGGAGGCCCAGGCCGCCGTGCGGGCGGTGGAGGAGACCGCGCGGACCGCGGCGGCGGCCACGCTGCGGGCGGCGAACGCCGAGGCGGCGCTGAAGCCGCTGCGCGAGGCGGAGACCATCTCCGCCGCCATCCTGCACAAGCTGGCCATCGACAAGGAGCGGCTGGACCGCGAGGCCGAGGCCCACGCAGCCGAGCTGCAGCGGCTTTCCGCTGAGCTCTCCCGGATCGACGCCGACGGCGCCCGCGAAGCCGCCATCGTCGAGGACGCCGACGCTGCGCTGAAGCGCCTGGCGGAGGACCTCGGCGCGCTGGAGGCCGCCATCGCCGCCGCGCCCGAGCGCACGCCGGAACTGGAGGCCGCCGCCCGCGCCGCGGAGGCCGCCCGCGCCGCCGCCGA
>JAQGIJ010000551.1 GCA_028291285.1 Phenylobacterium sp.
AGCTCGCCGGCCACTACGCCGAGTTCCAGCGCGCCAAGGAGCGGCTGGCCATGGCCAAGTTCGAGATCGCCACCTGCGCCATCTCCGGCGCGGTCGGCACCTTCGCCAACGTGGCGCCCAAGGTCGAGGAGTACGTCGCCCGGAAGCTAGGGCTCGCCGTGGAGCCGGTCTCGACCCAGGTGATCCCGCGCGACCGGCACGCGGCCTATTTCGCCGCGCTGGCGGTGGTCGCCTCCTCGATCGAGCGGCTGGCGGTGGAGATCCGCCACCTGCAGCGCACCGAGGTGCTCGAGGCGGAGGAGTTCTTCGAGCCCGGCCAGAAGGGCTCCTCGGCCATGCCGCACAAGAGGAACCCGATCCTCACCGAGAACCTGACGGGCCTGGCCCGGCTGATCCGCTCGGCGGTGACGCCGGCGCTGGAAAACGTGGCGCTGTGGCACGAGCGCGACATCAGCCACTCCTCCGTGGAGCGCGGCATCGCCCCGGACACCACCGTGCACCTGGACTTCGCGCTGCGCCGCCTGGCCACGGTGGTCGAGCGGCTGGTGGTCTATCCGGAGACCATGGCCAGGAACCTCGATCACCTGGGGGGCCTGGTGCATTCCCAGCGGGTGCTGCTGGCGCTGACCCAGAAGGGGCTCAGCCGGGAGGCCAGCTACGCGGCCGTGCAGCGCAACGCCATGAAGGTCTGGCGCGGCGAGGGCAATTTCCTGGATTTCCTGAAGGCCGACCCGGAGGTCACCCTCTCCGAGGCCGAGCTCTCGGAGCTCTTCGACCTCGGCTACCATTTCAAGAACGTCGACGTGATCTTCGCCCGCGTGTTCGGCGAAGAGGCCATGCGCGCCGCGGCGGAGTAGCCGGCGGCGCGCGCCCTACTCGCCCCCGCGGACGCTCTCGCGGGCCTGGGCCATCAGCTCGGCCATCTTCATGCGGACCTCGCCCTCGGTGACGTGCACGCCGGCGCCCTTGAGGTCCTCGAACACCTTGCGCAGCACGTCGTCGTCGCCCGGGACCTCGAGGTCGGACTTCACCACCGCGCGCTCGTATTCGGCGACGTGCGCGCCCTCCAGGCCCATGAGGGCCGCGGCCCATTGGGCCAGCGCCTTGTTGCGGCGCGCGGAGGCCTTGAACTCCTGTTCCTGATCGAGGGCGAACTTTCTCTCGAAGCCCCGTTCCCGATCATCGAAGGTGGTCATGAGGTCCCCAGGCAGGTGCGCAAAACGGGGGTCACATATCGCGCCCCGGCCAGGGCCGCAATCGAAAGCCCGGTCAGGTCCGTGAAGTTTGCGCCGCAGCCCGCCATCCGCTAATTTCCGCCCGCCTGATATTGAGCGAGAGGCCGAGTCGGATCCGCGCGCCGGGATAACCGCGCGCGTTTTTTCGTTTCGCCGACCGGCAAAGCCCCGCTCTCGGAGAAGGCGCGATTATGACCCGGCGTAAGAAGATCTACGAGGGCAAGGCCAAGATCCTCTACGAAGGTCCCGAGCCCGGCACCCTCATCCAGTACTTCAAGGACGACACCACCGCCTTCGACGCGACCATAAAGGCCGTGCTCGAAGGCAAGGGCGTGATCAACAACCGCATCAGCGAATACGTGATGACGCGGCTGAACTCGATCGGGGTCCAGAACCACTTCATCAAGCGGCTGAACCTGCGCGAGCAGCTGATCCGCGAGGTGGAGATCATCCCGCTGGAGGTGGTCTGCCGCAACGTCGCCGCGGGCTCGCTTTCGACCCGCTTCGGCCTGCCCGAGGGCCAGGCGCTGCCGCGCTCGATCATCGAGTTCTACCTGAAGGACGACAAGCTGCACGACCCGATGGTGTCCGAGGAGCACATCACCGCCTTCAACTGGGCCACCACCCAGGAGATCGACGACATGATGGCGCTCACCCTGCGGGTGAACGACTTCCTCACCGGCATGTTCGGCGCGGTCGGCATCACCCTCGTGGACTTCAAGATCGAGTTCGGGCGGATCTGGGAGAACGAGTTCGCCCGCATCATCCTGGCCGACGAGATCAGCCCGGACAGCTGCCGGCTGTGGGACAGCCAGACCAACGAGAAGCTGGACAAGGACCGCTTCCGCCGCGACCTGGGCAATGTCATCGAGAGCTACACCGAGGTGGCGCGCCGCCTCGGCATCATGAAGGAGATGCCCACCGTGATCCAAGGAGGCCTCCACTAGTGCGGGCGAAGGTCCATGTGTTCCTGAAGCCCGGCGTCCTCGACGTGCAGGGCAAGGCGGTCGAGCAGGCGCTGCACGGCCTCGGCTGGGGCGGCGTCGAGCACGTCCGCGTCGGCAAGACCATCGAGTTCGACCTGGCGGCGGGCGACCCCTCCGCCGCGGAGGCCGAGGTGAAGGCCATGTGCGAGAAGCTCCTGGCCAACACGGTCATCGAAAGCTACCGCGTGGAGGTGGCGTGAGGGCGCGATCCGCCCTCCCCTTGCTCTTCCTCCTGGCGCTCGCCGCCTGTGCGCCCAAGACCAACGCGCCCGCGGCCGTGGGGCTGGACTGCGCCCAGGGCTTCGACGCGCTGAAGGCGAAGGTCCTCGCCCAACCGGGGCTGAAGGCCGCGCCGCAGGAGCCCTCCGAGCCCTACCGCGCCTACTCCACCACCGACGGCCAGGCCTCCTATTTCGTCACCGAGCCCGGCGCGCCAGCGCATCCGGCGATCCTGCTGCAGCAGGTCGCGCCAGGCGGCATGAAGAACGCCGGCTGCAGCTATGGCGACAAGGCCGCGTACGACCAGCTGATGGCCTACCTCACCGGCCTGAAGGCCGGGCGTAAGTGACCCGGCTTGACGCCCGGCCGCCCCCGAGCCACCTGAAGCTCTCCCCGCGCACGGACCACCTGCCATGAAAGCCGCCGTCATCGTCTTCCCCGGCTCCAACTGCGACCGCGACTGCAAGGTGTCGGTCGAGCGCTCCACCGGCGCCAAGGTGGACATGGTCTGGCACGGCGACACCGAGCTGCCGGCCGGCGTCGACCTGATCGTGCTGCCGGGCGGCTTCTCCTACGGCGACTACCTGCGCTGCGGGGCCATGGCCTCGCTGTCGCCGATCATGGGCGAGGTGCGCGCCGCGGCCGAGCGGGGCGTGGCCACGGTCGGCATCTGCAACGGCTTCCAGGTGCTCTGCGAGGCCCAGCTGCTGCCGGGCGCCCTGCTGCGCAACGAGCAGCTGAAGTACGTCTGCAAGCCGGTGGAGCTGGAGGTCAGCAACGCCCAGACCCGCTTCACGGCCGGCTACAAGGGCCGCCGCGAGGTGACCATGACGGTCGGCAACGGCGAGGGGAACTTCTTCGCCGACGAGGCGACGCTGGACCGGCTGGAGGGCGAGGGCCAGGTGGTGTTCCGCTACCTCGACAACCCGAACGGCTCGGCGCGGCGGATCGCCGGCATCGACAACGGCCGCGGAAATGTGCTCGGCCTGATGCCCCACCCCGACCGCGCCTTCGAGGCCGAGCTGGGCTCGGCGGACGGCGCCATCCTCTTCCAGAGCGCTCTGGCCAGCGCCTAGACGGTGGGCGCGAGCGCGGCGTCCGTCGCCTCGGTCATCGCCAGCACCGCGTCGAGCAGCGCCTGGCGGGCCGCGAGCTCGCCGGTCTCGGCCAGCCGGGCGATTCCCCCCGGCGAGAAGTCCGTGCCGGCCGCGCCTTCCAGCGCGCCGGAGCGGGTGATCGCCAGGATGCGCGGCACCTGGATGTAGTTGCGGTCCAGGGCCTTGTAGGCCTCCAGCGCGCGCAGGCCCTTGAAGGCGTCGTCGCTGCGGATCTCCTGCATCAGCGCGGCTACGGCGTTGAACCGCTTCAGCAGCTTCAGATCGGAGGCGGTCTTGTTGGCGAAGGTGAGGCCCATCATCCGCTGGGCGACCTCGGCCATGGTCTTGGGGATCTCGCCGGCGTTGGGGAACAGGTTCACCACCACGATCTCGCGCTCGGCGCCCTTGGCCTCCACCGGCTTCATCCGCGAGATCACCTCGCCCAGCGGGGTGTTGTCGAACACCCCGCCGTCCCAGTAGAGCGTCTCGTCGATCTGGGTGGCCGGGAAGCTCGGCGGCAGGCTGCCGCTCGCCAGCACATGGTCGAGGGTCATTCCACCATCGCCGCTCCAGAACGGCGTGATTTGGCCCCGGGCGACGTCGGTGGCGGTCATCAGCAGCCTGGGCATGGCCCGCGGATCGGCCAGCGCCGCTTCGTCGACGAACTCGGCGAGCGTCTTGCGCAGGGGCTCGGTGGAATAGAGGTTCGTCCAGTTGGCGATGTTCCAGATGTCCAGCCTGGGCATGAAGAAGTTCGGATTGCCGAAGATCGCCGCATAGGGCTTCAGCGCATCGGGCAGGAAGGGCGCCGGCAGCGCCACCCGTTCCCAAAAGCCTTCCAGGGCGGCCAGCGGGTCGCCGCCCTTGGGCCTGGCCAGCAGCACCGCGGTGATCGCGCCGATCGAGACGCCGGCGATCAGGTCCGGCCGGAAGCCGTGCTCCCCATAGAGCACCCGCGCCACGCCGAGCTCATAGGCGCCCAGCGCGCCGCCGCCCTGCAACACCAACGCCTTCACCAGGGATGGATCGTCCATGACCAGCTCCCATGCGGACCCATGCGGATTCCATCAGAGCGCGCCCGGCGCAGCGCGGCGTCAATCGCCAACCCGCGTTCGGCGCAAAGAATGAAGGGGCCGGAGCGCGCTCGCGCATCCGGCCCCTCCCTTCGGCTGCGCAGCCGACTCAAGAGGCGGCTGGGCCGGACCGGCGGGCGGCGGATCGCCGTCACACCGCTGCTTGTTCTCGTCGCTTGTGAACTCGCAAACGACGTCCAGGTTGCGCGCCCAACGTACGGCCAAGCCGAGTTGTTCCGCCGCTATCGCGCCTGCGCGAGAGACTCGTTAGAAGGGCCGCCCATGAGCGCCCAGCCTTCCAAGACCATGGCCGAGACGGCCGTCGAGTTCGGGCTCAAGCCCGACGAATACCAGCTGATCCTGCGACGGCTGAACCGCGAGCCGAACCTCCTGGAGCTGGGCGTCTTCTCGGTGATGTGGAGCGAGCACTGCTCCTACAAGTCGAGCCGCAAGCAGCTCGCCAAGTTTCCCACCAAGGGCCCGCGCGTGATCCAGGGCCCGGGCGAGAACGCCGGCGTCGTGGATATCGGCGACGGCCAGGCCTGCATCTTCAAGATGGAGAGCCACAACCACCCCTCCTACATCGAGCCCTATCAGGGCGCCGCCACCGGCGTCGGCGGCATCATGCGCGACGTCTTCACCATGGGCGCGCGGCCGATCGCGCTGCTCAACGCGCTGCGCTTCGGCGACCCTGGCCATCCCAAGACGAAGCGGCTGGTGAACGGCGTGGTGGCCGGCATCGGCGGCTACGGCAACTGCGTGGGCGTGCCGACGGTGGCCGGCGAGACCAACTTCCACCGCGGCTACGACGGCAACATCCTGGTCAACGCCATGTGCGTGGGCCTGGCCGACGCCGACAAGATCTTCTACTCGGCCGCGCCGGCGCCCGGCCTGCCGGTGGTCTACTTCGGCTCCAAGACCGGACGCGACGGCATCCACGGCGCGACCATGGCGTCGGCGGAGTTCGACGAGGCCTCCGAGGACAAGCGCCCGACGGTGCAGGTGGGCGACCCGTTCGCCGAGAAGCTGCTGATCGAGGCCACCCTGGAGCTGATGGCCTCCGGCGCGGTGGCCGCGATCCAGGACATGGGGGCGGCGGGCCTCACCTCCTCCTCGGTGGAGATGGCCGGCAAGGGCGGCGTCGGCGTCGAGCTCGACCTCGACGCCGTGCCGCAGCGCGAAGAGAACATGAGCGCCTACGAGATGATGCTGTCGGAAAGCCAGGAGCGGATGCTGGCGATCCTCAAGCCGGGCCGTGAGGCCGACGGCCAGCGCATCTTCGAGAAGTGGGGCCTGGACGCCGCGGTCATCGGCTGGACTACCGACACCGGCCACCTGGTGTTGAAGCACAAGGGCGTCGTGGTGGCCGACGTGCCGTTGTCGCCGCTGTTCGACGACGCCCCGCTCTACGACCGCCCCTGGGTCGCGCCCAGGCCGCAGCCGCGCCTCACCGGCGCCGACGTGGCCGCGCCCGCCGACTACGCCGAGGCGGTGCTGAAGCTGATGAGCGCGCCCGACATGGCGTCGAAACGCTGGATCTGGGAGCAATACGACCGCCACGTCATGGCCGACACCCTGGAGGACTCGGCCACCGGCGCCGACGCCGGCCTGGTGCGCGTGCACGGCACGACCAAGGCGCTGGCCGTCACCTCCGACGTCACGCCGCGCTATGTCCAGAACGACCCTTACGAGGGCGGCAAGCAGGCGGTGGCCGAGGCCTGGCGCAACCTCGTCGCCGTCGGCGCCGAGCCCATCGCCATCACCGACAACCTGAATTTCGGCAACCCCGAGCGGCCGGAGATCATGGGCCAGATCGTCCGGGCGACGGACGGCATGGCCGAGGCCTGCCGCGCCCTCGACTTCCCCGTCGTGAGCGGCAACGTCAGCCTCTACAACGAGACCAACGGAGCGGCCATTCCGCCGACGCCGACGGTGGGCGGCGTGGGCCTGATCGCCGATTACGCCCGCCATGCGGACTTCTCCAGCCTCAAGGCCGGCGACGCCCTGGTGCTGATCGGCGAGACCCGCGGCGAGCTCGGCGCGTCGATGTACCTGCGCGAGATCCTCGGCCGCGAGGACGGCGCGCCGCCGCCGGTGGACCTCGCCGCCGAGCGCCGCAACGGCGAGCTGGTCCGCAAGCTGATCCAGGACGGCGC
>JAQGIJ010000590.1 GCA_028291285.1 Phenylobacterium sp.
AAGTCCTCGTCGGGCCTGACCGAGCCGTCCTTGGCCGGCAGGTCGCGCACGTGGCCGTAGGAGGCCAGGACCTTATAGTCCGGGCCCAGGTACTTGTTGATGGTCTTGGCCTTGGCCGGGCTCTCGACGACGACGACGTTCATGCTGTCCTGGGATTACGCGGGCGGAGCGCGCCCGGTCTGAAAGTGGCGGGAAGGTGGGGGTGGCGCCTCACCCCTGTCAACGGGCCAGCTGAGCGCAGCCGGCGGAGCCCCTTTAGGGGCTTATTCTTGGGCCGAAGCCCCGCCGACGCCATGGCGCCGGCGGGATCATGGGGAATTCGGCGACGGCGCCGCCGTTCCGCCTATCCGTGCGGCTGGCGTGGCGGCATCTTGGCCATGGCGTCCTGGCACGGGGCGCTGAGCTTTTCCGAGTTGTCGCGCAGGCACATCATCATCTCGCGACCCTGCTTGCCGTCGCAATAGGTCTTGGCGTCCGCCGCGCAGGCTTTGGCGACGGCCTCGCGCGCGGCGTGCACCTCCGGCGACAGGCCGCCGCCGCCGCCCATCTGGGCGTTCGCTGCGCCCGCCGCCGAAAGCGCCGCGAGCAGGGTGAAGAGTCTCAGTTTCATTCGGGGTCTCCGATTGCGCGAATGTCGGGAAACTGCACGCGTTTTCTGACCCTTGTGTTTCGATCCTGAGACGCTGCCGGCACACTGGATCAGGCAAGCGCGACCATCCCGCCGGGCAGCAGCTCGGCGCGGCCGGCCAGCGACAGCTCGACCAGGGCGGCGAACACCGCCGGCGCGGGCGCCGCGGCGGCGCGGACGATCTCGTCGCGGCTCACCGCAGTGGGGGAGAGCAGGGCCGCCACCGTCTCGCGCAGCGCGTCGTCGGGTAGGGCCGGCGCGCCGGCGAAGCGCGGCCGCTCCGGCTCGCGCACGCCCTTCAAATCCTCCAGCGCGCGCAGCACGTCGTCCGCGCCTTCGCAGATCGCCGCCCCCTGGCGGATCAGGTCGTTGGTCCCCCGGGCGCGCGGGTCGAGCGGCGAGCCCGGCACCGCCAGCACCTCGCGGCCCTGCTCGGCGGCCAGCCTGGCGGTGATCAGCGAGCCGGAGCGCAGCTCGGCCTCGACCACCACCACGGCGCGCGACAGGCCGGAGATGATGCGGTTGCGCCGCGGGAAGTCGCGCGCCGTGGCGCCGCGGCCGGGCGGGCTTTCGGAGACCACGCAGCCGCTCTCCAGGATGCGGCCATAGAGGCCGGCGTGCTCGGCGGGATAGATGTCGTCGACGCCGCCGCCCAGCACCGCCACCGTGCCGGTGGGCAGCGCGCCGGCGTGCGCCGCCCCGTCGATGCCGCGGGCCAGGCCCGAGACCACCGCCAGGCCGTTGTCGCCCAGCTCGGCGGCGAGGCCGCGGGCGAACCGCTGGCCGGCGGCGGAGGCGACGCGGGCCCCCACCACGGCGATGCAGGCCTCGTGCAGCAGCTCGGCGCGGCCGCGCACCCACAGCAGCGGCGGCGGCGGATCGAGCGCGGCGAGCGCCTGCGGGAACTCCGGTTCGCAGGCGCAGATCAGCCTTGCGCCGAGCGCCTCGCCGGCGGCCAGCTCCTGGTCGATCTCGGCGGCGCTGGGCAGCTTGAGGCCGGCGGCCCGACCGCCGCGCCGGGCGAGCTCGGGCAGGGCCTCCAGCGCCTTGGCCGCCGAGCCGAAGCGGTCGACCAGCTGGTCGAAGGTCACCGGGCCGACGTTCTCGGTGCGCGCGAGCGTCAGCCACTCGCGCCGTTCGCGCTCGCTGAGGCTGCGCGTCACGCGCCGGCGTCCTCCGGCGCCTTCTTCCCGCCGATGCGCGGCTCCTCGCCCTTCGCCAGCCTGCGGATGTTGGCCGCGTGGCGGATGTAGATCAGCACCGCCATGAAGGCGGCGAGCGCGGCGATCACCGGGCGGTGGAGCAGCAGGGCGTAGAGCGGCGCCAGCAGGGCCGCGGTCAGCCCCGCCAGGGAGGAGATGCGGAACAGGAAGGCCAGGGCGATCCAGGTGGCCCCCGCCGCCAGCCCCACCGGCCAGGCCGCCGCCAGCAGGGTGCCGAAGAAGGTCGCCACCCCCTTGCCGCCCTTGAAGCCCAGCCACACCGGGTAAAGGTGGCCCAGGAAGGCCGCCCCGCCCGCGATCGCGGTGAGCCAGGCCTGAGCGGCGAGGCTCCCGTGGCGGGTGGCCAGGAAGGCGACCAGCACCGCCAGCGCCCCCTTGCCGCTGTCGCCCAGGACCGTCAGCGCCGCGAGCCCCTTGCGGCCGCTGCGCAGCACATTGGTCGCCCCGATGCTGCCCGAGCCGATCGCGCGCGGGTCGCCGGCGCCGGCCGCGCGCATGACGATCACCCCGAACGGGACCGAGCCCACCAGGTAGCCGCCGACCACCGCGACCGCGATCAGCGTCGGATTGAGCTCAGCTGGCATGACGCCTCCCGTGTCCGAGCCCTTGGTATCGCGCTCCGGCCGAGGCGTCACCTGGGCCAAGGCTAAGCTGGAGAGTCGCCGAACGCAAGAACGAAGCGGGAACGCAGGTGGACAGCGCCAGTGCGCCGTGCAGACTGGGCGCAATCGAAGGGGAGGAGCGCCATGAGCGCCGAGAACGACGAGCGGGCCATCCGCGAGCTGATCGCCACCTATGTCGACGCCGCCAACCGCCGCGACCCGGCCGGCGCCGCGGCGACCTACGCCGAGGACGGGGTGCTGGCGGCGCACGGGCGCGAGATCACCGGCCGTGCGGCCGTGCGCAAGGCCTTCGAGGACGTCTTCGCCGACCGCGACCTGATCTTCCAGGTGACCCAGCCCGGGCCGCTGGAGCTGGCCGGCGACCGCGCCTTCACCCGCACCTGGTTCCGCGAATGGACCCGCAAGGTCGGCAAGGCCACACCGCGCATCCTGCTGGGCCTCTACCAGGACGAGCTGGTGCGCACGCCCGACGGCTGGCGCTTCCAGCGCCGCAAGCTCGACTCCCTCTACACCGCCGACCCCGAGTACGGCGGCGCGCCCGGCGGCGACCCGGCGATGGAGCACGACTTCGCCGCCCTGGGCGTGGATCCCGTCCAGCCGGCCTGATCAGTCCCATCCCGGTCTTCTCCGCTTTCGCGGGGAAGACC
>JAQGIJ010000603.1 GCA_028291285.1 Phenylobacterium sp.
AGAGGATCCGCCATGCGCCGCCGCCCGCTTCCATCGCCCTTCGTCCGCCTGGCCCGAGGCGGCGCCCTGCTGCTGGCGCTGGCCGCGGCGACTCCGGCCGCCGCGGGTCATCTGGACCTCAGCCGGCTGCGTTCGCCCTATGACGGGTCGCGGGACCTGAAGGCCTCAGGCATCGCGCGCACGGCCCTGGACCGCAACTTCTCCGGCCGGCGGTCGACCGCCTCGGTGGGCTTCCTCTGCGGGCTGCAGCCGGCGCCGGTGGCGAGCGGCGGGGCGGCCGCCTACGGGGTCGACCCGCACGGCCGCTTCCTGGGCGCGCAGCTGCGCTTCGGCTTCCGCTGACCGGGCCTCAGGCGCGCAGCGCCGCGTCGAACTGCTCGACGATCCAGTCGGCCTCGCCCGCGGTGAGGATCAGCGGCGGGGCGATGCGGATGGTGTGGTCATGGGTCTCCTTGGCGAGCAGGCCGCGCTGCTGCAGGGCCTCGCAGACCCGGCGCGCGCCGCCGGCGTCTTCGTGCAGCTCCACAGCCAGCATCAGGCCCCGCCCGCGGACCTCCTTCACCCTGGGCGCCTCGATCGCCTCCAGGCCGGCGCGCAGGCGCGCACCCACGCGTGCGGCGTTCTCCACCAGCCCCTCCTCGACGATCACCCGAAGCGCCGCGCGGGCCACGGCGCAGGCCAGCGGATTGCCGCCGAAGGTCGAGCCGTGCTCGCCCGGGTGCAGCACGCCCATGGCCTCGTTGTTCGAGAGCACGGCGGAGACCGGATAGAAGCCGCCGGAGAGCGCCTTGCCGATCAGGGTCAGGTCCGCCTCGACCCCCTCGTGCTCCTCGGCCAGCAGCTTGCCGGTGCGCCCCAGGCCGGTCTGGATCTCGTCGAGGATCAGAAGCACGTTGTTGGCGCTGCAGAGCTCGCGGGCGCGCTGCAGATAACCGGCCGGCGGGATGATGACGCCTGCCTCCCCCTGGATCGGCTCGACCAGGAAGGCCACCGTGTTGGGGGTGATCGCCGCCTCCAGCGCCTGGGCGTCGCCGAACGGCACGACCTCGAAGCCCGGCGCGAAGGGGCCGAAGCCCTCGCGCGAGGCCGGATCGGTGGAGAAGCCGACGATCGCCACCGTGCGGCCGTGGAAGTTGCCGGAGCAGACGATGATCTCTGCCTGGCCGGCGGGGACGCCCTTCACCTGGTAGCCCCACTTGCGCGCGATCTTGATGGCGCTTTCCACGGCCTCGGCGCCGGAGTTCATCGGCAGCGCCTTGTGCGAGCCGGTGAGCGCGCAGAGCTCTTCGTAGAAGGGCGCCAGCTGGTCGTTGCGGAAGGCCCGCGAGGTGAGCGTCAGCCGGCCGGCCTGCTCGACCATGGCCGCCAGGATCTTCGGGTGGCAGTGACCCTGGTTCACCGCCGAATAGGCCGACAGGCAGTCGAGGTAGCGGCGCCCGGCCACGTCCCAGACGTAGACGCCCTTCCCGCGGGTGAGCACCACGTCGAGCGGCTTGTAGTTCTTCGCCCCGTAGCGGCCTTCCAGCGCGATCAGCTCTTGGGCGAGGTGGGCGGAGAGCGAGATGTCGTTCATCGGCGGCGTCTCCTATTCAGCGGCCAGGATGGCGGGGAGCGCCTGGCTCGTGCGGTCGAGCCTGAGCGTCATGCAGTAGGCGGCGCCCCCGGAGAGGATGAAGGAATCGAGGTCGACCTCGACCAGGCGGTAGCCGCGCACGCGCAGGGTCTCGGCCAGCGAGGCCGGCGCGCGGGCCATGATCACTGTCGAGCCCAGGTTCACCGCGTTCACGCAGAAGGCGGCGGCTTCCTCGGCGGTGGCTTCGATGCGCAGCGACGGCGCAACGCGCGCGCGGATCTCCGCCAGCGAGGTCTCGGTGAAGGCCGGCGGGTAGTAGATCACCTCGCCGCCCGCCAGCGGGCAGAAGCAGGTGTCCAGGTGGTAGTAGCTCGGGGTGGCGAGCTGCAGCGGCACGACGTCCTGGCCGAACACCTTGCGGATCACCGCCAGCGCGCCCTGGCTGGAGCGCTGCCCCCAGCCGCCCCAGAAGTGCCCGCGCCCGGCGTCCCAGATCGCGTCGCCCGCGCCCTCGTGGAACAGGTGGTCGGGGAGATCTACCACCTCGGAGACCAGGCCCCGGCGCTTCAGCTTGGCGAAGGCGGAGCGGAACACCGCCTCCTCGCCCTGCCGCTCGGGGCAGCGGAAGCGGGCGAGCAGGACGCGGCCGTCCAGCACCACCGCGGCGTTGGCGGGGAAGACGAGGTCCGGCAGCCCCTTGACCGCGCCGACGCATTCCACGTCGGCGCCCGCCTCGACGAGCGCGCGCTTGAGCGCGGCGGAGGCGGCCTTGGCCTGCGCCCGGGAGGCGGCCGGATCGGCGCGCCAGGCGGCGGGCTGCATCCAGGGATTGATCTGGTAGCAGACCTCGAACCCTGCCGGGTCGGTCATCAGGAACAGGGGCCGCCGATCCATCGCACGCTCCGGAGCCGTTCGATCTGCAGCCATGATGAATCATGGCCGCGCTAGCGTTAAGCGGGCAAGCTGCTACATTTCGGCAGGATCATTGGCGATCTGGTAAGCTGGATTGGCGAAACGTGGACGATCTCGACCGCAAGCTGCTGGCCCTGCTGCGTTCCGATTCGCGCGCGCCCGCCGCGACGCTCGCCACGCTGCTGAAGGTTTCCCGCGGCACGGTGCAGAACCGCATCGGCCGCCTGCTGAGCGACGGGATCATCCAGGGCTTCACCGTCCGCATCCGGCCCGAGCTGGAGGCCCAGCAGGTGCGCGCCATCATGTGCATCGCCGTCGAGGGCGAGCGCTCCAGCGCGGTGGTGCGCCGGCTGAAGGGAATCCCCGCCGTCGATCGCATCCACACCACCAACGGCCGCTGGGACCTGGTCGCCGAGCTGGAGGTCTCCAACCTCGCCGAGTTCAGCCGCGCGCTGGACGACATCCGCACCATCGAGGGCATCGCCGCCACCGAGACCTCGATCCTGCTGGCCGACGTGTAACGCAGGCGTAACATCGAGCTTTACCGGCGCGGGGCCGCGCGGGTAGGAGGATCGTGCGCCGCCGGACGAGCGGCCTGGGAGGTCATCCGTGTTCCGATCCATTGTCGCGCTGTCCGCCCTGGCCGCCGCCGCCCTGCTCGCCTCCGGCGCCGCCGCCCGACCGCTGACCCAGAAGGACCTGGTGAGCCTCGACAGGATCAGCGACGCCCACGTCTCTGCCGATGGCCGCTGGGCGGCCTACGACCTCGCCCGGCTGAACGCCGACGGCGCCGGCCGCAGCCACAGCGTCTGGGTGGTCGCCACCGACGGCCGCGGCGCGCCGGTGAAATGGGCCGAGGGGAGCACACCGCGCTGGGGACCCGGCGCGACGCTGTTCTACCTTGCCAAGGGCCAGGTCTGGTCGGTCTGCCCGAGCTGCGCGTCCGCCGCGCCCCACCAGGTCACCAGCCTGCCGCTGGACGTGGACAGCTTCCGGGTCTCGCCGGACGGCGAGCGTCTCGTCGTCTCGATGGCCGTCT
>JAQGIJ010000606.1 GCA_028291285.1 Phenylobacterium sp.
GGAGAAGGCCGGCGTCTCCATCGACCAACTGCGGGAGCTGCACGAAAGCTGGCCGTTCTTCTCCTCGACGCTGGCCAACATGGAGATGGTGCTGGCCAAGGGCGACATGGCCATCGCCGCGCGCTACGCCGGCCTGGTCGAGGACCGGGCGCTGGCCGACAATGTCTTCGGCCAGATCCGCGCCGAATGGGACCGCACCGTGGAGGCGCTGCTGGCGATCACCGGCCAGACGGCCCTGCTGGACAACAACCCGGACCTGGCGGCGATCATCCGCTCGCGCCTTCCCTACATCGATCCGCTGAACCACCTGCAGATCGAGCTGCTCCGCCGCCTGCGCGCCGGCGACGACAGCGACGCCGTCCGCCAGGGCATCCACCTGACCATCAACGGCGTCGCCGCGGGCTTGCGGAACACGGGGTGAGGTTCCCCTCTCCCTGCTTGCGGGGAGAGGGGGATTGCTGCGACTAGCAAACCCATGTCCGAAAACCTCTACGACCTCCTGGCCGGACGATTTCCGGCGGACCGGAGCCGGCCGGCCTTCCTCACCGGGGACGGCGGGGCGGTGAGCTACGGCGCGCTGGAAGCGGGCGCCGGGCGGGCCGCCGCGCGCCTGCTGGCGGAGGGCGTCCGGCCCGGCGACCGGGTGGGGCTGCAGGCGGAGAAGAGCATCGAAGGCGTGATGCTCTATCTCGGCGTGCTGAAGGCCGGCGCGGTCTTCCTGCCGCTGAACGCCGCCTACACCGCCGCCGAGGTGGACTACTTCCGCGCCGACGCCGAGCCTCGCCTGCTGATCACCGACCCGGCGGAGTTCCTGGCGGGCGCCGCGGCCGGGCCGCTCGGCCCCAGCGTCCCGCGGGCGGCTTCGGACCTGGCGGCAATCATCTACACCAGCGGCACCACCGGCCGCTCCAAGGGCGCCATGCTCAGCCACGGCGCCCTCGCGGCCAACGCGCTGGCGCTCTACGAGGCCTGGGGCTTCTGCGGCGACGACGTCCTGCTGCACGCCCTGCCGATCTTCCACGTGCACGGCCTGTTCGTGGCGCTGCACTGCGCCTTCCTGGGCGGCTGCCCCATGGTCTGGCTGCCGAAGTTCACCGAGGCCGAGGTGCTGGCGGGGCTTTCCCGCGCCACGGTGATGATGGGCGTGCCGACCTTCTACACCCGCCTCTTGGCCGACCCGGGCTTCACGGCCGAGCGGGCGGCGCACGTGCGGCTCTTCATCAGCGGCTCCGCGCCGCTCCTGGAGAGCACCTTCGCCGCGTTCGAGGCCCGCACAGGCCAGCGCATCCTGGAGCGCTACGGCATGAGCGAGGCGGCGATCATCACCAGCAACCCGCTGCATGGCGAGCGGCTGGCGGGCAGCGTCGGCTTCCCGCTTCCCGGCGTGGAGCTGCGGATCGCCGGCGGCGAGGCGACCGGGGTGATCGAGATCCGCGGCCCAAGCGTCTTCTCCGGCTACTGGCGCAACCCTGCGAAGACCGCCGAGGAGTTCACCGCCGACGGCTTCTTCATCACCGGCGACGTCGGCCGGCGCGATCCCGACGGCCGCGTCTGGATCTCCGGGCGGGCCAAGGACCTGATCATCTCCGGCGGCTACAACGTCTATCCCAAGGAGATCGAGCTGGTGCTGGACGAGCTGCCAGGCGTGGTCGAGAGCGCCGTCATCGGCCTGCCGCACCCCGACTTCGGCGAGGGCGTGGCCGCGGTGGTGATCGGGACCGGCGAGGAGGCGCCGATGATCGCCGCCGCCCGGGCTAAGCTCGCCGCCTACAAGGCGCCCAAGCGCATCCTCTTCGTCGACGACCTGCCGCGCAACGCCATGGGCAAGGTGCAGAAGAACCTGCTGCGCGAGCGCTACGCCGGGCTCTTCGCGATCCCTTAAGCCGAGGCGTCCTCCAGCCCGCTCCGCTTCACCGCGGGCGCCGCCACGGCGGCCTGCGGCGGCAGCCGGTAGTCGGCGATGTTCGCCAGCTGCTCGCGCTGCAGCAGGATGGCCACGCCCGAGCGCAGCTCGATCAGCCGCTCGCGCCGCATCTGCTGCAGGGTGCGGTTGACGTGGACGATGCTGAGGCCCAGCGCGTCGGCCATGATCTCCTGGGTCAGCGGCAGCGGGAAGCGCTGGGTGTCGCCGAGGCCGACGATCTCCAGCCGACGCTGCAGCTCCAGCAAGAAATGCGCGACCCGCTCGTAGGCGGTCTGGCGGCCGAGCCGCACCATGTGGTCGAGCAGCAATCCTTGCTCGAAGGGCTCGATGGCGGAGAAGGCCCGCGTCAGCCCCGGCGCCCGGCCGCTCTGCGCCGCCTCCAGCGCGGGATCGGCGTCGATGGTCTCGAGCGCGGTGAGCGCCGCCAGGCTGGAGAGCTCCGGCGCGACCCGCCGGTGCAAGCCGATGCTGTCGCCCGGCAGCAGGAAGCTGAAGATCTGGCGCCGCCCGTCCGGCAGCACCCGCTGGCGGCAGGCCCAGCCCGCCAGGATGAAGCGCGCTCGCCCGGCCAGCGATCCTTCGGCGACGAGCTCCTCACCGGCGGAATGCCGTTCGCGCCGCTCGCCCAAGGTGCGCAACAGGTCCTGCTCGGCTTCCGACAGGGCGCTCAAGGCGCGCAGGCGTCTGACGACCACATCGAGCGGCCGCGAAGCTAAGCGAGGCGTCAACCGGCCCGTCATCCGGCGTCCCCATCATTAACTGGCGACTGGTCCAGCCGCAATTTCCTCTACCGCGTGA
>JAQGIJ010000639.1 GCA_028291285.1 Phenylobacterium sp.
CCTGGGTGCGGGCGTTGATCACCACCTTGGCGCCGCTGGCGGCCAGCAGCCGCGAGGTCGCCTCGCCCATTCCCTTGGTGCCGCCGACCACGATGGCGACCTTGTCAGACAGGTCGAACCGAACCTCGCCCATGGAATCTCTCCTCCCATTTATGTCCCGACCGGATTTTTCGTGACGAAATTGGTTCTAGTTTCTGACGAAGCATCAGTCTAATGCCGAAAGCAGCCGCGCCGGAGAGGCGATCCCATGGGCCGCCATCGCCAGGCGCCCTGGATCGCGCCGGTCGGCTCGTCGTTTCTGACGCGGCCGCACCTTTCTCGGCTCGACGGAGGCGACGGCTCACTTAAGCGCTTGGCGACGTTCGCGAGCGGGGCTCCGCCCCAGGCGACCAAAAAAAACATGCGCCAAGCATGATCAAACGGCGGCGTAACCGCCGAGTAGGGGAGACTAAAACCATGCCGCGCAGGTTCATTCTGTTCAGCTTCGTAAGCGCCGGAGCCATTGCCCTGTCGGTGGCGACGCCGTCCTTCGCCCAGGAGAAGGGCGCCCAGCTGGAAGAGGTGGTCGTCACCGCCCGGCGGGTGCAGGAGAACCTGCAGGACGTGCCGATCGCGGTGACTGCGATCGGCCAGACCCAGCTTCGCCAGGAGACGGTCAAGACCATCCGTGACCTGCAGAGCCTGGCGCCCTCGCTCTACATCGCCACCGGCGCCGGCGGTCCCAGCGCGGCCAACGTCGCCATCCGCGGCCAGACCCAGGCCGATACGCTGCTGGTCACCGATCCCTCCGTCGCCGTCTATCTCGACGGCGTGAACCTGCCGCGGCAGATCGGCCTGCGCTCGTCGCTGTTCGACCTCGACCAGATCGAGGTGCTCAAGGGCTCGCAGGGCACGCTGTTCGGCAAGAACACCACCGGCGGGGCCCTGCTCTTCGCCACCCGGGCGCCCTCGACCAGCAACCTCGGCGGCTTCGTCGACGTGACCGCCGGCAACCTTGGCTACTGGCAGGTGACCGCGGCCGGCAACTATCCCGTCGTGGAGGACAAGCTCGGCCTGCGGCTCGCGGTGCAGAAGACGCAGCGCAGCGGTCCCGGCACGAACACCGTCGGCACGAACCTCGGCAGCGTCAACGACGACTCCGTCCGGGTCGGCGCCCTCTTCACGCCCACCGACAACATCCGTCTGCGCGTCTCCGCCGACAGCACCCGCAGCCGCGGCGGCGGCTCCATCATCAAGGTGACGGAGGTCAATCCGCTCGGCCTCAACACGACCAACCTGGTGTCGGACGTGGCCGCCGAGCTCGGGCTCAGCCCGGTCAATTCGCCGGCCAATCAGCTCGCCGCCTACAATGCGCTGCTCAGCAACGTCAGGAGCGCAGGGTTCTACGACAGTCCGAACACCTACAGCCAGCACGCCCACGTCACCGTCTCGGGCCTGATGGCGGACCTGAGCGTCGACTTCTCCGGCCTGACCTTCCGCTCGATCACTGGCCAACGGTGGGTCAACCGCGACGATTTCCAGGATTACAGCGGCTCGCGGTTCGCCCTGGTCCGTCCGGAGAACTACCAGCAAGACAACAGCTTCTCGCAGGAAGTCCAGCTGCTCAACGCGCCGTCCTCCAGGTTCTCCTGGATCGTCGGCGGCTATTTCAGCCACGAGCACGGGCATGAGGGCAGCCGGACCCAGAGCCTGGCCGCGCTCAGCTCGAGCTTCAACGTCCAGGAATGGTACGTCACCAACGAGAGCCTGGCGGCTTTCGGCCAGGCGAACTACGAGATCACCGACAAGATCCGGGTCACCGGCGGCCTGCGATACTCGAAGGTCACGCAGGACTTCGATACGCTGAACCGCACCGAGCGCCCGCTCGGCCTGTTCCTGGCCTGCAACATCCCGACGACGCTGCGTCTGGGGTCGGCGTGCGAAGCGAAGCTGAGCACCTCGTCGCAGCGGCCGTCCTATCTCCTCAGCCTCGACTGGAAGCCGGTCACCGACGTGATGCTGTACGTGAAGACCGCGTCCAGCTTCCGCGGCGGCGGCATCAATCCGCGCGGCAACGCCTCGAACGTGGCCAGCTATGCGCCGTTCGGACCCGAGAAGACCACCGACTATGAAGGCGGTCTGAAGGGCGACTTCCTGGATCGCCGGCTGCGGATCAACAGCGCGGGCTATGTCACCAAGTACCGCGGCATCCAGCGCTCCACGCTCGACTTCGTGAACGGCGCGCTGGCCACGCGGATCGACAACGCCGCCATGGCCACGGTCAGCGGCGTGGAGACCGAGATCACGGCCCGTCCGATCGATCCGCTGCTGCTCTACGGCTCCTTCAGCTGGACCCACGCCCGCTACGACAAGTTCGTCGACGCGACCGGCGACCGCTCGAAGGAGAAGTTCCCGGTCCCGGAATACCAGTACACGCTCTCGGCGACCTACGACCTGCCCACCCCGGTCGGAGACCTCTCGCTGCACACCAGCTACAAGTGGCAGGACGACGTGACCTTCGTCGGCAACGCGCTCTTCCTGTCGACCGTGACCCAGAAGGCCTATGGCCTGTGGGATGCGCGCGCCAGCATGAAGCTGAAGACCTTCGGCTACGACTCGGAGCTCGCGATCTTCGCCAAGAACATCACCAACAAGCAGTACTTCACCAACTTCCTGAACTTCGACACCTCGCTCGGCTACAATATCGGCTTCGTGGGTGATCCGAGGACCTTTGGCGTCGAATTCCGCACGAGCTTCGGGGGCGGCTGATCGTTCCCGGGGCCGCGGCGGCGCCCTGACGAGACAAACGGAGGACAGCATGCCGCAGGAAACCAGGGTCGGCTTCATCGGGCTCGGCAACCAGGGCTCGCCGATCGCACGGCGCATCCGGGACGCGGGCTATCCGCTGGGGATCTGGGCGCGGCGGGAGGCTACGCTGGCCCCCTTCGCCGACAGCGGCGCGGTGGCTGCGCCGTCGCCCGCGGCGCTCGCCGCCGGCTGCGACCTGCTGGGGATCTGCGTCGTCAACGACGACGACGTGCGCGAGGTGCTGCTGGGGCAGGGCGCGCTCGCGGCGATGAAGCCGGGCGGGATCATCGCGCTGCATTCGACGCTGTTGCCGGAGTCGGTGATCGAGCTCGATGCGCTCGCCCGCGCCCGCGGCGTGCATTTGCTGGATGCGCCGGTCAGCGGCGGCGCCCGCGGCGCCGAGGCCGGGACCATGACGGTGATGGTCGGCGGCGACGCCGAGGTGCTGGAGCGCGTGCGGCCGGTGCTCGAGACCTTCGCCACCAGCGTCGCCCACCTCGGCCCGGCCGGCTCGGGCCAGATGATCAAGCTGCTCAACAACAACCTCTGCTATGCGAACCTGACCATGGGGATCTACGCCCTCGAGCTGGCCGAGCGGCTCGGCATGGACCCCAAGGTCGCCGCCAGCATCATCCGCACCAGCTCGGGGATGAGCGCCGGCTTCGGCATCCTCACCGACGCCACCATGTTCGCCAAGATCAACGGGTCGACCAGCAACCTGTCGAAGGACATCCACCACCTGGTGGAGGTGGCCGCCGCCCAGGGCCTGGAGGACGCCGACCTGCTGCAGGTCACCAAGACCACCGCGGCGCGGATCGCCAAGTTCGCGGCGGACAC
>JAQGIJ010000650.1 GCA_028291285.1 Phenylobacterium sp.
GCTGGGTGAGCCGGTGGTTCTGCGGCGAGGAGGAGCGGCCGAAGTGGTCCCAGGAGAGGCCGAACCGGCGGCCGAGGTCGTGCTGGACGGTGTGCTGGGCCGCGCAGAAGGTCGCCGGGTCCTGGCCCGCCTCGGCGGCCGCCAACTCGGTCGGCGTGCCGTGCTCGTCGGTGGCGCAGATGTAGAGGGTCTCGCGTCCGCGCGCGCGCTGGAACCGCGCATAGACGTCCGCCGGCAGCATCGAGCCCGCCAGCGTCCCCAGGTGCTTGATCCCGTTGATGTAGGGCAGAGCCGAGGTGATCAGGATGCGGGACATGGCGCGGAAGGGGCCTTCGGGCGAGCGCGGGAGACCGGGGCTTATAGCCGCCCGCAACAGGACGCCAAAGCCGGCGCGGAAGAATCCTCGCCAAACCGCGTTCGGCGAGTCACCCTTGCTGCGGGGCGAAGGCGGCAGCCCTTTGAGTCGCTTGAAGAAACGCCGTCTTGAAAAGGGAGAAAACGCATGTTGAAAGGCGTCAACTGGATCGCCGTCATCGTGGCGGTGGTGCTGCTCGAAGGCCTCGGCATGGCCTGGTACGGGCCGCTGTTCGGCAAGGCCTGGCTGGCCGCGCTGGGCCACGCGCCAGACACCACCGATCAGAACCTGAAGATGGCCGCAGGCGTGGCGAACACGCTGATCCTGGTCGTGGGTCTCGCCTGGCTGAACCGCAGGCTGGGCGTCGCCAGCCTCGGCGCGGCGGTGAGCACGGCGGCCGCGGCCTGGGTGTTCTTCGCCTTCACCACCCAGGCGCTGGAGTACCTCTACATGGGGATGAGCCGCGAGCTGGTGCTCATCAACATGGGCTATCTGCTGGTGTCGTTCGTCGTCGCCGGCGTCGTGCTGGCGCTGGTCAAGATCGGCGCGCCCGCCGGCCAGGCGCAGGCGGCCTGACCGCTGCGGCCCTCGCCGCCGGCGCGCGGCGGGGGCCGCTCAGGCATTCTTCTGCTGCAGGAAGGCCCAGTAGGTGTCGGGCCCCATGCCGGTCTGGAAGCCGAGGTCGAGCGTGCGGGTCTCCGGGAAGCCGACCCGCCGGATCAGCTCGATCCACATGGACTTGCCGAGCACGCTGTAGTGGTTGGGGTTGGTCTGATGGCGGCAGGTGGTGTCGGGCGCCGGGACCTCGAGATAGAGCACCCCGCCCGGCTTCAGCACCCGGTACAGCTCGGCCAGGGTGAAGAACGGAAACACGCTGTGCTCGAGGGCGTGGCGGCACCACACCAGGTCGAAGCTCTCGTCCGGGAACTCCAGGAAGGCGAAGTCCATCTCGCGGACCTTCAGCCCCTTCTGCCGGCAGACCTCCGCGTCCGGGCCGAGCGTGACGCCCAGCGGATCGAGGCCGGCGTCGCGGAACAGCTCCAGCGCCACCCCCTGCCCGCAGCCCACGTCCAGCACCTTGGCTCCCGGCGCCTGCGGATGATGCTGGCAGAGCAGCTCGAACATCTGTCGTGAAATCGAGCTGTGGACCGCGCTCGGCGGCTCCGGGTAGATGTCGCCGCGCAGCTTCTGGAGGAAGGCGTCCAGCCGGCGATAGCGGTCGGCCAGGGCCTCGGCGGTGGTCGGTGTCGTCGTAGGCGTCGTCTGCATCCGGAGGCGGTTATCGGGCATTCGCGCCCATCACAAGCGCCAGCGCAGCACGCCGGCGCGGGCTTCGAGAGGGAGCGCGGCGGGTTGCGACGAAACGTCGTTATCAACTGGGGCGTCTCCAGTTTCTTCGGCTGGGGGATCTACGGCCTCAACCTGGCGCTGGCCTGGGCCAATGATCCGCAGGTCGCCCTGGTGGCCGGGCTGCCGATCGGTCCGCAGGACCTGGCGCTCGATCCGGTGCGGATGCGCGCGCTGGCTCCCTTTCTGCAGGAGTCCGCCCGGCTCCAGGCGCAGCTGGCGGGCTTCAAGGGCGGCCAGGCCACCACCCAAGGGCCGATGCTGGCCGGCCTCGACCAGAACTTCCGCATCCGCCTCACGCGCGAGGTGGCGCTGAGCGGCCGCCCGACGCTGGGCGTGACCTTCTTCGAGACCGCGACGCTGAGCCAGGACGCGGTCGCGGCCGCCAGCCGCTACCCGCTGATCATCACCGGCTCGACCTGGAACGAGCAGGTGCTGCGGGCCCATGGCCTGACCAATGTGCGCACCATCCTGCAGGGGGTGGACCCCACCCTCTTCCACCCGGCGCCTCGGACGAGCTACGCCGGCGACCGTTTCCTGGTGTTCAGCGGCGGCAAGCTCGAGCACCGCAAGGGCCAGGACATCGCGCTCGCGGCCTTCCGCCGCTTCGCCGAGCGCCATCCCGACGCGCTGCTCGTCGCGGCCTGGCACAGCCCCTGGCCGCAGTTCGCGCGCACGGTGGACAGGACCGGCCTGGCCGCCCCCGTGGTCTTCGGGACCGACGGCCGGCTGGACGCCGCCGCCTGGGCCGCGGCGAACGGGGTGGGGCCTGAGAACTTCCTGGACGCCGGCCAGACGCCCAACCCGCTGATGCCGCAGCTCTACCGGCAGATGGACGTCGGCCTCTTCCCCAACCGCTGCGAGGGGGGCACCAACCTGGTGGCCATGGAGTGCATGGCCTGCGGCGTGCCGGTGATCCTCTCGGCCAACTCCGGCCACCTCGACCTGATCGAGGACGACAACTGCTTCGTCCTGACCCGCCAGGGCGAGGTGACGGGGGATCCGCACGCCGCGGCCTTCGGCGACACGCCAGGCTGGGGCGAGAGCGACGTGGACGAGGCGGTGGAACTGCTGGAGCGCGCCTACGCCGACCGCGCCGAGACCCGGCGCCGCGGTGAGCGCGGGGCGGAGACGATGCGCCGGCTCACCTGGAGCGCGACGGCCGCGCAGGTGAAGGCGGCGGTGCTGGAGGTCAGCGCTTCCGAGCCCGCTAGAACGGACCCTTGAAGACCACGAAGGCGCCCGCCGCGATCAGCGCGAAGCCCACCACGTGGTTGGCCGTCAGCCGCTCGCCCAGCCAGGTCACCGAGAACACCGCGAAGACGGCGAGCGTGATCACCTCCTGCATCGCCTTCAGCTCGGCCGGCGAGTAGACGCTGCGCCCCCAGCGGTTGGCCGGCACCGCCAGGCAGTACTCGAAGAAGGCGATCCCCCAGCCGATCAGCACGATCAGCCACAGCGGCCGGTTCTCGACCTTGAGCTGGCCGTACCAGGCGAAGGTCATGAAGACGTTGGAGGCGATCAGCAGCAGGATCGGCCCAACGGCGGCCCAGGATATCGGCATCGGGCGCAGGGCTCCGTTCGATCAACGGGATGGGGTGACGGGCCCGTAGACCGCCGAAGCGCCGACGTCTACGCGCCGCCGCCGGCTCAGCCCGCCGCCGGGCCCTCGGCCACCTCTTCCGGCGCGTGGCCGATGGCGCGCAGGAAATCTTCCTGGCTGATGTTCAACCGGGCGATCAGCAGGCTGCAGGTCAGGTAATCGGACAGGTAGGCGCCGCTCGGCCCCGACCACCATCGCTGCAGCAGGCTCTGCTTGCGGTGACCGACGACCACCAGGTCGGCCTTCATCTGCCGGGCGTAGGCGGCGATCTCCTGCGCCGGCTCGCCGCGCACCAGCTTGGCCTTCACCGTCATGCCCAGGTGGCCCAAACCGCGGACCGCCTCGTCGAGGATGCTGCGATAGGAGTCGTCCTGGTGGGCCATGACGCCGGCGTGGGCGCCTTCGGCGACCCGCATGCCGGGGGTCTCTGCGACCACCGCCAGGATATAGATCTCGGCCCCGAAATGGCGCGCGACCAGCGCGCCTTCGCGCAGCGCCAAGCGGCCCTCGCGCGATCCGTCGTAGGCGACCAGAACCCGTTTGTACAATCGACACCTCGTCTTTGCCGACTGGCCAGGATGAGCAAATCCCAGGCCAGTAGAACGCGCCAAATGAAGCGATGCGCGGGCGCTTTTCCTCAAACTCTCGTCAGACCGGCTCCTTGGCGACCGCCTCGGCGAGCTTCAGGAGCTCGGCCAGGCTGCCGGCCTTGAAGTCGATGGCCGCCTGGATGCAGCCCGCATCACGGTAGCGCCGCAGCTGGTCGCGCAGGTCGGCGCCGGCCTGCAGGCGGATGCTGCGGTCGATCTTGCGTCCGGCCAGGGCGTCCAGCTTCTCGCCGCCTTCGCGGATCTCGTCGGGCGTGATGCCGGTCGGGTGCCAGATGTCGGCGTACTTGGCCGCGCGGCGCAGCGGCGCGGGCGCAAGGCCGCGGCCGCCGACCCAGATCGGCGGGTGAGGCTTCTGCACGGGCGTGGGCTCGAAGCGGATTTTGGAGACCTGCGAGAAGCGCCGCTCGAAGCTGTGCTCGCCGCCCTTCCAGCACTCCAGGAAGACGTCGAGCGCCTCGTCGGTGACGGCGCCGCGCGGCTCGAACGCCTCGCCGCGGCCGAGCGCCGAGAACTCGCGCCTGGCCCAGCCGGTGCCGATCCCCAGGTCCAGGCGTCCGTTGGACAGCACGTCGATGGTGGCCAGCATCTTGGCCGTCAGCACCGCGTCGCGCAGCGGCAGCACCAGCACGCCCGTCCCCAGGCGGATGGTCTTGGTGCTCGCCGCGACGAACGACAGGGAGGTGAGGATCTCCAGCCAGAAGTCGCCATAGACCGGGCGGTAGCCTTCGATGCCGATGACGTGGTCCGTCAGCCACAGGCCCTCATAGCCCATGGCCTCGAACTGCGCCGCGGCCCTGAGGGCCTCCACGGCGAAGGGCCCCTCGTTGGGCAGCACCACGTCCAGCCTCATGGATCGATCCTCTCTCTCGTGTTTCGGAACGGCGCCGTCAGGCGCGGAGCGGCGAGCGCGGCCGCGGCCGGCCGGCCGTCGGGCGCTGCGTCGGGGGTGCGCAGCCGGTCGGTCGGATTCAAACGCGCGCCTCCCTGCCGCCCGCCGTCGACGGCGGGTCATTGCTCTTGCCTGCGTGCTTACGCTACCGGACCGCGCTAGGCTAGGCGCCCCCCCTGGCACGCCGGGCGCCGTCGCAATCGCGCCCGCGGCTCAATAGGCGTAGGCTAGGCCGGCGCCCAGGCGCAGGTCGCTGGCGTGACTGGTCGGCTCGTAAACCAGCCCCCGCTCGGCGGTGTCGATCAGGCCGCTCTCACCGAACCCATAGTGCGTCCAGTCGGCCGTGGCGGTCAGATGAAGGCGGCGCCTGAGACGATAGTCGAGGCCGAGCGAGGCGTCGTAGCGCGGCCTGGCGCCCAGGTCCGCGTCATAGCTGTGCGCGTAGCTGATGCGGATGGCGGGCGAGATCAGGGTGTCGGCGCTGACCCGCGCCGAGGCCACCAGGCGGCCGCTGAGCGCCAGGTTGGCGCGCACGCCCGCGCCGGCGAAGCCCGCCCGGTAATCCTCCGTCTGGCCGGCCCCGAGATCGCGCCGCCACCACAGGTATCCGCCCTCCAGGACCGGGATCACCAGGAGGCGGGGACCGAGCTCGAACCCCTTTCCGATCTCCCCCCGCGCGGTTCCCGTGGACAAGTCGCTCTGGAAGGTGATCGGCGTGGCGGAATTGAACAGCGTCCCGCGGTAGGTGAGATTCCCGCGGTTCCAGCTCGCCTCGCCGGCGACGAAGGCGTTCGAGATCGGGCCGACAGTCCCGATCCAGCTGCCCCGGCCGAGAACGCCTGCCGCCCAGCCGTTTTCCCGATCGTGCTGCACCACGCCTGGGCCGAAGACCTCCTTGTAGGCCCGGCTCAGCCCCGTGGCTTCGACGCCCACCTCGCGGTTCACCGAGGCGAGCTCGGCCGCAGGTTCGCCAGCGCACGGGCCCGATGCGACGAGCACGGCGATGCCGAGCCCCAGGGCGGCCGCCAGTTGGGCCCGAGACGGCATGGCTTGGCTCCTCTGTACGCAACGGTTGTTCAGCCCCTGGCGGCGCCGGCGGTTCCACCGCTCACGAGCGGGTTGGCAGGCGGGCGCCGACGTGGCATCGGTCTGCAGACATCAGTGCGGAGCTCCGCCGTTTGCGCCGCCCGCGCCAC
>JAQGIJ010000652.1 GCA_028291285.1 Phenylobacterium sp.
GCGCTGCCGGCGGAGGCCTTCTGATGGCCAGCCACCGCGCCAGCGTCGACTGGTCCCTCGGCGAGACCGCGGGCGAGGACTTCCTGAAGGGCCGCTACGGCCGCGGCCACGCGGTGGCCTTCGAGCATGGGCCGCAACTGCGCGGCACCGCCTCGCCCCATGTGGTCGGGAACCGGTGGGCGGAAGCCGGCGCGGCGGACCCGGAGCAGATGCTGGTGGCGGCGCTCTCCACCTGCCACATGCTGAGCTTCCTGCACGTCGCCCGCGAGGCCGGCTTCGTCGTGGCCCGCTACCACGACGCGGCCGAAGGGGTGATGGAGAAGACCGCGCAAGGCCGGCTCGCCGTCACCCGCGTCGCACTGCGCCCGACGATCGAGTACCAGGGCCGAGCCCCCTCCTCGACCGAAGCCGGCAAGCTGCACCATGCCGCGCACGAGACCTGCTTCATCGCCAACTCCGTCCGCACCGAGGTGGTGGTGGAGGCCCCGGCCGAGGCCTGAGCAGACGTCCGCGCCAACGGCCGCCACTTTGATGTAAGTCGGCATAACGCCAATATTGCGCAGCGTGCATCTTCGTGTTATCGATACCAACATGAATTCGACCGCGCCTCCTTCCATCCGTCGCGCCTATCGCCAGGCCGCGCGCGCCGAAGCCGCCGAAACCACCGGCCGGCGCATCGTCGAGGCGTTCCACCAGGCGCTGCGCGCGCAGTGGCTGGAGGACATCACCCTGGATCAGGTGGCGCGCGAGGCGGAGGTCAGCGTGCAGACGGTGATCCGCCGGTTCGGCGGCAAGCAGGGCCTGCTGGAGGCGGTGGGCGCGGAAGTCGAGCGCGAGGTGCGCAGCGTTCGCGGCGCGCCGCGCGGCGACCTGAGGCAGGCCGTCGAGAACCTCTGCGCCGACTACGAGGCGACCGGCGACATGATCCTGCGCCTGCTCGCCCAGGAGCCGCGCTATCCGGCGCTCACGCCCCTGCTCGACTACGGCCGGGCCCAGCACCGCGGCTGGGTCGCCGAGGTGGCCGAGCCCTGGCTCGAGCGGCTGCGGCCGGAGCGGCGCGAGGCGGCGCTGGACGCCCTCGTCACCGCCATGGACGTCTATGTCTGGAAGCTGGCGCGCCGCGACTGGGGTCGCTCGCTGGAGGACACCCGCGACCTGGTGCTGCGGCTCGCCACCGGCGCGCTCGCCACCTTCTTTCCCACGGACCCGCACTAGAGGAGCTTCCGTCATGCCCGTCGCCAAGCCTCCCCGCCCGCTCGACCTGCTGTTCGCCACCTGGGCGGGCGGCGGCAATGTGCCGCCGGTGCTGACGGTCGCGGAGAAGATGATCGCCCGCGGCCACGCGGTGCGGATCATGAGCGACGCCTGCGACCGGGCGGATTGCGAGGCGGTCGGCGCGCGCTTCGTCCCCTGGACCCGCGCACCCAGCCGGCCGGACCGGACCCGTGCCAGCGATCCGCTGCGCGACTGGGAGGCGGCGAGCCCGCCCGAGGCCATCGGCCGATTGATCGACAACATCCTGGCGGGGCCGTCGCTCGGCTATGCGCAAGATCTTCGCGAGGAGCTGGCCCGCGCCCCCGCCGACCTCGTGGTGAGCTCCGACATGCTGCTGGGCGTGCTGGCCGCCTGCGAGCGGTTGGAACAACCGGCGGTGGCGCTGGCCGCCAACATCTGCCTCTTCCCCCTGCCGGGCGCGCCGCCGTTCGGCGGTGGGCTGGCGCCGGCCCGCACCGAGGCCGAGCGCGCCGTCCTGGCCCAGGTGCGCGCCGGCGTGTGCCAGCTGCTCGACAGCGGCCTGCCGGCGCTTAACGCCGCGCGGGAAGCGCTCGGCCTGAAGCCGCTGGCGCATCTGGCCGATCAGCTGGACGCCGCCCGCGCCTTGCTGCTCGCCACCAGCGAGGCGTTCGACTTTCCCTGGGAGCAGCGGCCGGCGCAGGTCCGCTACGTCGGCCCGCAAATCTCCGACCCCCCGGGCGCGACGGCGTGGCGCTCGCCCTGGCCGGCCGACGACGCGCGGCCGCTGGTGCTGGTGGGCTTCTCCACCACCTTCCAGGATCACGCCGCCGTGCTGCAGCGGGTGCTGGACGGGCTCGCCGCCCTGCCGGTGCGGGTGCTGCTCACCACCGGCGAGGCCATCGATCCGGCCGAGCTTTCCGCGCCGTCCAACGCGGCGGTCATGCGATGGGCTCCGCACGTGGCGGTGATGCGCCGGGCGGTCCTGGTCGTCACCCACGGCGGCCACGGCACCGTGATCCGCGCCCTGGCGCAGGGGCTGCCCAGCCTGATCCTGCCGCACGGCCGCGACCAGGACGACAACGCCCGCCGGGTGAGCGAGCGCGGCGCGGGGCTCAGCCTGCCGGCGAGCGCCAGCGCCGCCGAGATCGCTGTGGCGGCGCGGCGGCTGCTCGACGAGCCCGCCTTCCGCGCGGCCGCCGAGCGCCTGGGCGCGGCGGTGCGGGCCGAGGCGCAGGGCTCGCCCATCGTCGAGATCCTTGAACAGGTCGCCTGCGCCGAGGCGCCGGCGCTCGCCTGAGGATCCACCGCGGCGGCACACATGCACGAAACTGTCGCGTTCGCTGCGCAAACTGTTTGGCGCGGCCTACGTCGGCGACCGCGGCCGGGAGACGAATGATGACACGCAGCCTCGCCGCTCTGGGCCTGGTCCTGGCGCTCGCAGCGCCGGCGCACGCCGCCGTCACCGGCGAAGCGTTGGAGCGGATCGCCCCCGACCGCGTCGCCCTCGCCTGGCGCGACGCGGCCCCGGTGGACGTCTACGTCTCCGACCGGCCGGACGCGCCGCTCGGCAAGGCCCGGCTCCTGGCGCACGCCAGCCGCGCCGGCCGCCTTGAGGCGCCCACGACCCCGGCGGCGCGGCCCTACTTCCTGCTGCGCGACGAAGCCGACGGGAGGGTCACCCGGGTGGCCGAGCGGGCGCTGCCGCTGCAGCAGGGCTCCAACTTCCGCGACCTCGGCGGCTACCCCGCCGCCGGCGGCAAGCATGTGCGCTGGGGGATGATCTTCCGCTCGGGCGCCACGCCGATGCTCACCCAGGCCGACCTGGCCAGCATCCAGGGCTTGGGGCTTTCAGCCATGGTCGACCTGCGCTCCAGCGAGGAGCGCAGCCTCGCGCCCACGAAGATCGAGGGCGTGCGCTACGAGGCTGTCGGCTATTCCATGGCGCGCCTCAGCCAGGGCGGCTTCGCCGGCGACGAGCGGATCCGCGCCGTCTACCGCAACTTCCCGACCCTGCTCGCGCCGCAGCTGCGGATCGTCTTCCGAGACCTGCTCGCCCACCAAGGGCCGGTGGTCTACAACTGCTCGGCCGGTCAGGACC
>JAQGIJ010000676.1 GCA_028291285.1 Phenylobacterium sp.
AGTCCGGCTTGGCGGGTTCGATGGTGACGCTTTCGCCGCAGCCGCAGGCGTCGGTTTCGTTGGGGTTCTTGAAGACGAACTTGGCCGAGAGCCTGGAGACCTCGTAGTCGATCTCGGTGCCGATCAGGAACAGCACGGCCTTGGGCTCGACCAGGATGGTGACGCCCTTGTCCTCGACCACCTCGTCCAGCGGGTTCGCCGCCTCGGCGTATTCCAGGACGTACTCCTGGCCGGCGCAGCCGCCGTTCTTCACGCCGACGCGCAGGCCGGCGTAGGGTTTGGCGGCCTTGCCCATGATCTCGCGCACGCGCTCGGCGGCGCGGTCGCTCAGGCTGACGACCTTGGGCCGGGGGCGCCGGGCGCGGGGCTGGGGGGTGATGGTAAGCTCGGTCATGTCAGAACATGTTCAGCTGCAGCTTGGCCTCGTCGGACATCCGGGAGGGGTCCCAGGGCGGGTCGAACACCAGCTCGACCTTCACCGAACGCACGGCGGGGATCGTCTTCACCGCATCCTCCACCCAGCCGGGCATCTCGCCGGCCACCGGGCAGCCCGGCGCGGTCAGAGTCATGTCGATCGCCACGTCGCGGTCGTCGGAGACGTCGACCTTGTAGATCAGGCCGAGCTCGTAGATGTCGACCGGGATCTCCGGGTCGTAGACGGTCTTCAGCTTCTCGATCAGCTGATCGGTCATCTGGTCGAGCTCGCCCTGCGAGAGGGGGGCTGTGGTCTCCCCGGCGGTCGCCTGGGGCTCGATGTTGGCGGCGTCGTCCATGGGCATTACGCGAAGAAGGCCTGTGTGCGGGTCAAGGCGTCGACGAAGGCGTCGGCCTCATGCTCGGTGTTATATAGGGCGAAGGAGGCGCGCGCGCTCGACGTGACGCCGAAACGCCGCATCAGGGGCTCGGCGCAATGGGTGCCGGCGCGCACCGCGATCCCGTAGCGGTCGAGAATCTGGGCCACGTCGTGGGCGTGCGCCCCGTCGACGGTGAAGGAGAGGATGGCGCCCTTGTCCGGCGCCTCGCCCAGCACCCGCAGCCAGTTGGCGCCGGCCAGCCCCTCGCGCACCCGGCGGTAGAGCTGGGCCTCGTGATGGGCGATGGCGATGCGGTCGAGGCCCGAGAGCCAGTCGATGGCCGCGCCCAGGCCGATCGCCTCCAGGATCGCCGGCGTGCCGGCCTCGAAGCGGTGCGGCGGGTCGGCGTAGCTGATGGCCTCCAGCGTCACCGTGCCGATCATCTCGCCGCCGCCCTGGTAGGGCGGAAGCGCCGCCAGGCGCTCGGCCTTGCCGTAGAGCACGCCGATGCCGGTGGGCCCGTAGAGCTTGTGGCCGGAGAAGACGTAGAAGTCGGCGCCGATCGCCTTCACGTCGACCGGCTTGTGGACGATGCCCTGGCAGCCGTCGATCAGGACCAGCGCGCCGGCCGCCTGGGCCATGCGGGTGATCTCGGTCACCGGATTGATCGTGCCCGTGACGTTGGACATGTGGCCGAGCGCGACCACCCGGGTCTTCGGTCCGAGCAGGCTCTGGAAGGCCTCCAGGTCCAGCACGCCCTCGTCGGTGATCGGCACGAACTTCAGCACCACGCCGTTGCGCTCGCGCAGGAAGTGCCAGGGGACGATGTTGGCGTGGTGCTCCATCTCCGTGAGCAGAATCTCGTCGCCTTCGCCCAGGCTTGCGCCCAGGCCGGCGGCGACCAGGTTGATGGCCTCGGTCCCGCCCTTGGTGAAGACGATCTCGGAGACCTCGGCGCCGATGAAGGCGGCGACCTTGCGGCGGGCGGCCTCGTAGGCGTCGGTGGTCTCGTTGGCCAGCGTGTGCAGGCCGCGGTGCACGTTGGCGTAGGAGTGCTCCATGGCGTGGCTCATGGCGTCGATCACCGCGCGCGGCTTCTGGGCCGAGGCGGCGCTGTCGAGATAGACCAGCGGCTTGCCGTGCACCTGGCGGCCCAGGATCGGGAAGTCGGCGCGGACGGCTTCGGCGTCGAAAGCCATGCTCAACCTTTCAGCCGTTCGGCGGCCCAGGCGCGGGCGACCTCGCGCGCGCCGTCATGGGATATGCGATCGATCACCTCGCCGATGAAGGCCTCGGTGAGCAATGACCGCGCCTGCGGCTCGGGAATGCCGCGCTGGCGCATGTAGAAGAGCGCCTCCTCGTCCAGCGCCCCGACCGTGTTGCCGTGCCCGCAGGCGACGTCGTCGGCGTAGATCTCCAGCTCGGGCTTGGCGTCGACCTCGGCCTGGTCGGAGAGGAGCAGGGCATGGTGGCCCATCCGCGCCTCGGTGCGGTCGGCCCCCTCGGCCACGACGATGCGGCCCTGGAAGACGCCGCGGGCCTGGTCGCGCACCACGCCCTTGGTGAGCTGGTCGGTGGTCCCGTCGACGGCCTCGTGGGTCACCGCGGTGGTGAGGTCCGCGTGGCGCTTGCCGGCCAGCAGATAGACGCCGTCGAGCCGCAGCTTCGCGTGGCCGCCGGGGTGAACGACGCGGGTCTCCAGCCGCTGCCGGCGCGCGCCGCCGGTCAGCGTGGTCTGGACAAACTCGGCGTGGGGCGAGAGCGCGACCTGCGCCTGGCTGACGCAGACGGCCTCGGCGGGCTCGGCGGCGAGCACGATCCGCTCCACCCGCGCGCCCTCGCCGATGGCCAGGTCCAGCGTCGTGCGGGCGAGGTAGCTCCCCTCCCCGCGATAGCTCTCCAGCAGGGTGAGGCGCACGCCCGCCGCGACCGCGATCCGCAGCGCGGCGGCATGGGCGCCGGCGCCATC
>JAQGIJ010000018.1 GCA_028291285.1 Phenylobacterium sp.
TCGACGGCCCCTACGTCCCCGGCGAGCGCGCCATGCTGAAGATCAAGCGCATGCGCACCGCCGACTGCGTGGTGGGGGGCTTCCGCTATGAGCAGGGCGGACGCGAGGTCGGCTCGCTGCTGCTGGGGCTCTACGATGACGAAGGGCGCCTGAACCACGTGGGCTTCACCTCGACCATCTCCAACGCCGAGCGGGCGGCGCTGACGCGCAGGCTCGAGGCGCTGGCGGGCGGCGAGGGCTTCACGGGCTCGGCGCCCGGCGGGCCCAGCCGCTGGAGCAACGAGCGGGCCACCGAATGGACGCCGCTGCGGCCCGAGCTGGTGGTCGAGGTCCGCTACGACCACGTGACCGGCGGCCGCTTCCGCCACGGTACCAAGCTCCTGCGCTGGCGCCCGGACAAGAGCCCGCGCCAGTGCACGCTGGATCAGCTGCGGCCCGAAGCGGCCCCGAAGCGGCTGGTGCAGGCGCTGAAGACGGCGGCGACCGGCGCCGGGGGCGACCTGTCGGCCTGATCGGCCGCGACGCGGCGCATTTGCGTATGCGCGCCTCGCACGCTACCTGCCGCCCATGAGCAACTCCCCCGCAGCGGAAGCCGCCCGCAGGCGCACCTTCGCGATCATCTCGCACCCCGACGCCGGCAAGACCACCCTCACCGAGAACCTTCTTTTGGCCGGCGGCGCGATCCGCGCGGCGGGCCAGGTCCGCGCCCGCGGCGAGAACCGGCGCACCCGCTCCGACTGGATGAAGATCGAGCGCGAGCGGGGCATTTCCGTCTCCGCCAGCGTGATGACGTTCGACCACGACGGGTTGATGTTCAACCTGCTGGACACTCCCGGCCACGAGGACTTCTCAGAAGACACCTACCGTACGCTCACCGCGGCCGACGCCGCGGTGATGGTGCTGGACGCGGCCAAGGGCATCGAGCCGCAGACCCTGAAGCTCTTCGAGGTCTGCCGCCTGCGCGACATCCCGATCGTCACCTTCATCAACAAGATGGACCGCGAGGCGCAGGATCCGTTCGCCCTCCTCGACGAGATCGCGTCCAAGCTGGCGCTCGATCCCGCGCCGCTCTACTGGCCGGCGGGCTCCGGCGGACGATTCCGCGGGATGATGGACCTCAGGCGCGAGCGCTTCATCCCCTTCACCAAGAAGGGATCGGACCCGCACGAGGGGCATCCCGAGCCGGTCGCCTTCCGCGGCAACGCCATCGTCGGCTATCTCGACGAGGAGGAGCAGGGCGAGCTGGAGGAAGGCGCCATGCTCGTGCAGGAGGCGGCCAAGCCCTTCGACCCGCAAGCCTTCCTGGAAGGCCACATGACGCCGGTGTTCTTCGGATCGGCGCTGCGGCACTTCGGCGTGGACGAGCTGCTGGAGGGCCTGGGCGCCTACGCCCCACCGCCGAAGCCGGTGCGGGCGGTGAAGTCGGGCGACGAGACCCATGTCGCCCCAGGCGACCGGGAAGTCTCCGGTTTCGTCTTCAAGATCCAGGCGAACATGGATCCCAACCACCGCGACCGCGTGGCCTTCCTGCGGCTGACCTCCGGACGGTTCAACCGGGGAATGAAGCTGAAGGTGCAGAACACCGGCCGGCAGCTCTCCGTGAACGCGCCCATCATGTTCTTCGCCTCGGACCGCGAGCTCGCCGAGGAGGCCTTCGCCGGCGACGTCATCGGCATTCCGAACCATGGCGTGCTGCGGGTCGGCGACAGCCTCTCGGAAAGCGGGACGCTGCGCTTCGCGGGCCTGCCCAACTTCGCGCCCGAGATCCTGCAGCGCGTGCGGGTGAAGGACCCGCTCAAGGCCAAGCACCTGAAGAAGGCGCTCGAGGGCCTGGCGGAGGAGGGGGTGACCCAGCTCTTCCGACCAGTGATCGGCGCGGACTTCATCGTGGGCGCCGTCGGCCCGCTCCAGTTCGAGGTGATGGCCGACCGATTGGCCAACGAATACCAGCTGGAAGTCATCTTCGAAGCCAGCCCCTACGCCGAGGCGCGCTGGCTCTCCGGCGCCAGGGCCGACGTCGAGGACTTCCAGAACAAGCACCGCGTGGCCATGGCCGTCGACATCGACGAGCAGCCCGTGTTCCTGGCCAAGTCGGCCTGGGAGCTCGGCTACGTGGCCGAGCGCTATCCGAAGGTCGGCTTCGAACGGTCGAAAGAGCGCGCCTGAACGGCCACGGCGATCTTGCGGCGCGACCGCGTGGCGTGCAGAACGACGTTCGTTAAGTTCGCAGGGAGGCCGCCATGCTCACCGTCCACCATCTCGGTGTTTCGCAGTCGGAGCGCATCGTCTGGCTCTGCGAGGAGCTGGAGATCCCCTACGAGCTGAAGCGCTACGACCGCGATCCGCAAACCCGCCTGGCGCCGCCGGAGTACAAGGCGCTTCATCCGCTGGGTACGGCGCCCATCATCACGGACGGCCAGGTGGTCCTGCCCGAGTCCGCGGCGATCATGGAGTACATCATCGGCAAGTACGGCGACGGGCGGCTCGCCATCGGTCCGGACAGGCCGAACTTCGCCGACTTCCTGTTCTGGTTCCATTTCGCCAACGGCAGCTTCATGCCGAGCCAGATGGGCGCCATGATCGCGGCTCGGCCGCCGGGGGCGGAGGAGAGCCCGCGGGCGAAGATGATGCGCGACCGCAGCGACCGCGCCTGGCGGCTCGTCGAACAGCGTCTGGGCGAGACGCGCTATTTCGCCGGCGAAGAGTTCACCGCCGCGGATATCATCATGGTCTTCCCACTCACGACCATGCGAGCCTTCATGCAGAAGGGCCTCGACGAGTATCCCAACCTCCGCGGCTATCTGCAGCGGATCGGCGAGCGGCCCGCCTATCAGCGCGCCATGAAGAAGGGCGACCCACAGATGGCGCCGATGCTGGCCTGAGGCCCCAAGTCGCCGCCTGCTGTAGAGGCGGTGGAACGGGCTCTCTCCCCGCGCTTTTATTGTGTATGGCAAGCTTCTGTTAACCATACACAAGAAGTTAAGGGATTGTTAAACTCCTCGGCTCCGAGTTTGCTGCTGGCGATGATAGCCCAAGCGGATCGTCTCATTGCGGGACGTCTGCGCGATCGGAGCCGCGCCATGTTCGAACTGGGTCGGGAGCTGAAGCGTCTGTTCGGCGCGGAGCCTGCACATGGCTCCGGCGAGGGCCTGACCGGCGGCGACGGCTCGCTCCTGGAGCTCCTGGACCTCAACCTGCTGCTGCAGGAAGGCCGTTCGGCGGACGCCGCGGCGGGACGGATCGGCGCCAAGGACCGCCCGCAGCGCCGGCTCGAAGCGGCCCTCGTGTGGCGCGAGGCCGCCCGGCGGACCGGCGACATCGCGCAGCTGCGCAAGGCGGCCGCGACGGCCGAGGCCGCCGCGGGCCTGATCGATCCCGCGCGCCGTCCCGACGCCTGGGCGCGCGCCCGCTGCGAACAGGCTTTCTGCGCGCTTTCCGGCGCGGAGCTGTTTGGCGACCTGGGGCTGAACGCCGCCGCCGAGGTGGCCTTCCGCGAAGCCCGCGCCAGCGCGCGCGGGGGTCTGGCGGCGCCGCTGGCCGATGCCGGTCTGGCGGCGATCGCCGGGCGCGAGGCCCTGACCCGCGCCAGCGTCGAGGAGGCCTTCGCCCTCGCCGACCGCTTCACCGCGCCGATCACGGCGCTCGACGCGCTGAGCCGCCGCATTGCCGCAGCTCGCGCGCTGGCGGCCGAGGCGCGGCTGATCCGCGCCGACCTGCTCTGCGGCTTCGGCGCCCGGCTGAAGAGCGACATACTCCTGAAACGCGCCGTGGATGACGCCGCGGCGGCCTCGCGCCGCCTCAATCCCGACCACGAGCCGCTCACCTGGGCCCGCGCCGAAGTCATGCGCGGCCAGGCGTTGACGCTCTGGGGCGAGCTCACAGGGGACGTGGAGGCGGTCGCCGGCGCCGCCGCCGTCCTGGCCGAAGCCCTCGAGCACCTCACCCGCGACCATAGCCCGCTCGACTGGGCGCGCGCCCAGCTGTCGCTGGCCGAGACCCTGCAGGTGCTGGGCGAGGTCTGCGGCGAGGGGCAGGCGTTCGAGCAAGCCGTGACCTGCTACGACCGCGCCAACCTGGTGCTGAAGGCGATCCCGGCCATGCCGCTGCGCGGCCTCGCCGCCAGCGCCCGCGCGGTGTGCCTGGCCCGCACGGCCGAGATGACCGGCGACCTTGCTGTGCTCGACATCGCCGAGGCCGCCATGAAGATCGAGCTCACCGTCCTGCAGGCCCGGCGGGACCCGGTGGGCTGGGCGGTGGCGCAGCTGCACCTGGCCCGGCTCTACGAGGCGCGCCTCGACCTCACCGGGCGGGACCGCGGCCAGCGCGCCGCGGCGATTATCGCCCTCGAAGCCGCCCTCGACGTCTTCGCCGACGAGGGCCTGCGGACCCTCACCGTCATGGCCTCGGACGCGCTCGAGCGCCTGCGCGTCGAGGGATCCCGCGCCCGGCGAACGGTCTGAGCTAGCGCCCACGCCACCAGCGCAGGCCGGCGCGCTCGACCGCCTCCAGGGCGGCGTGGAAGGCTACGCCCATGACCCCCAGCACCGCCAGGGCGGCGATCATCCGGTCGGTCTGCAGCTTGTTCCCGGCGTCGAGGATCTGCCAGGCGAGCCCCCGGACGCCGCCCGAGCCCGCGCCGAATTCCGCCACCACAGCGCCGATGATGGCGAGGCCCGCGCCAACCTTGTGGCCCTCCAGCAGGAAGGGCACGGCTGAGGGCAGGCGAAGGCGGGTCACCCGACGCCAACGGCTTGCGCCATAGAGGTCGAAAAGGCGTTCGAGATCCGGGTCGGCCGAGCGCAGCCCCGTGACCGCGCCCGAGAAGATCGGGAAGAAGGCGACCAGCACGGCCAGCGCGACGATCGCCCGCTGCGGATGGTCGATACCGGCCCAGATCAGCACCAGGGGGGCGATGGCGATCACCGGGGTCACCTGGATGACCGAGGCCAGCGGCCGGACGGCGCGCTCCAGCAGGGGGTTGAGCCCGATCGCCACGGCCAGCGCCTGGGCTACCAGGCTTGCGATCACCAGGGCGGCCAGCGCCACCGAGAGGGTGCGCCAGGCCGCGCTCGCCAGCGCCGGCAGATCCTGGACCAGCGCTCGCGCTACGGCCGAGGGCGGCGGCAGGAAGTAGGCGGGCACGTGCTGCGCCCGACAGGCGATCTCCCAGGCGGCCAGCAGCAGCCCTAAGAGCGCGACCGGCGCGAGCCGCTCGGCGATCCGGCTCATCGTGCGCCCGCCTGCGCGAGCAGTCCCGAGACACGCTCGACCGTCGCGCGGAACTCGGCGCTGGTGCGGAAGCCCGCCGGCCGCGGCGTCTCCCCGGCCACCGGGACCTCGCCGGCCAGCCGGCCCGGGCCCGGCGTCATCACCACCACCCGCGAGGCCATGTAGACGGCCTCCTCGACATTGTGCGTGACGAAGACGATCGCGGGCCGCGACGCCGCCCAGAGCTTCAGTACGTCGTCGGCCAGCGTGCGGCGGGTGATCTCGTCGAGCGCGGCGAACGGCTCGTCCAGCAGAAGCAGCCGAGGCTCGGTGACCAGGGCGCGCGCCAGCGAAACCCGCATCGCCATGCCGCCGGAGAGCTGGGCCGGCCGCGCCCGCTCCGCCCCGGCCAGGCCCACCCGCGCCAGCGCCTCGTCGGCGCGCCGCGCCGCCGCCTCCCGCCCGACACCCGCCAGCTCCAGCGGCAGCGCCGCATTGGCCCGCGCGCTCAGCCAGGGCGCCAGCGTCGGCGCCTGGAAGACGACCGCGGTCTCGCCGCGTCCGGGCGTACGGATGACCTCGCCGCGCGTCGGCGCCTCCAGCCCGGCCAGCAGGCGCATCGCCGTCGACTTGCCGCAGCCCGAGGGGCCGACCAGGGCCACGATCTCGGTGGGCGCGATCCGCAGGCTGAACGGCCCGAGCGCGCGGCCGCGGCCCAGATAGTCGACCTCCACCGCCTCCAGGGCCGCGACGCTCATTTCCCCACGAACTGCAGGGTGTAGGCGCGCTTGTAGTCCAGCGCCTTCGGATAGACGCCCTGGCTCACCGCGATGTCGTAGAAGGTTTTCCAGCGGGCGTCGGTCATGGCCCCGACGCCAAGCGTCTTGGCGTCGCCAGAGTCGACGATGCCGTAGGCCCGCATCTTCTCGCGCGCCTGATCCAGCACGTCCTGCGTCATCTCCGGATTGTCCTTGCGGATCAGTGCGTCGCCGGGCTTGGGGTCGCCGTAGAGGTAGTCGCGCCAACCCTTGGCGCTGGCCTCGACGAACGCCTTCACCGCGGCCGGATTCTTGGCGATGAGGCTGTCGGGCGCCAGCGCCATGGTGGCGTAGCTGGGGTAGCCGTTGTCGGCGAGCAGGAAGACCATCGGCTTCAGCCCCGCCGCCTTCTCGATGGTGTAGGGCTCGCTCGTCACATAGCCCTGCTGGGCGACGCGCTTGTCAGCCAGGAAGGGCGCGGAATTGAAGGTGTACTTGCGGATCTGGTCGTCTGCGAAGCCGTATTTCGACTTCAGCCACACCCAGAACGCCGTCACCGAAGCGTCGGAGAGCAGGATCGGGTGGCCCTTCAGGTCGGCGATGGTTCTGATCCCCTGGTCGGGATGGGCGATCAGCACCTGCGGGTCCTTCTGGAAGAAGGCCGCCACCGCCTTCACCGGCGCGCCCTGCTGCGCCAGGTTGAGCACGATGAAGCTGTTGGAGCCCATGCCCATGTCGACGGCGCCGGCGGTCAGCAGCTGCGGCACGTTCACTCCGGGGCCGCCCTGGATGATCTTCACGTCCAGACCGCGCTTCTTGTACTCGCCCTCCGCCAGCGCCTCGTAGAAGCCGCCGTGTTCGGCCTGGGCGCGCCAGTCGGTGGCGAAGCGGATGACGGTGGGCTGTCCGGCGGCGCCCGCGCCCGCCTCCTTCTTCGCCGGCGAGCAGGCCGCCACGAGCGCCGCGAGCGCAACGGCGATGGGACGCAAGGCTTTCATGGCGCAACCCCCGGATCGGCGGCCGCAGGGCAGGGGCGGTCGCGCTCCTTCCAATACGGTGAGGCTGCGGCGCCCGGAAGAGCCAATAGCCCGGGACCGATAAGCAGGGGCCCAATAGCAAGAGGGCGGCGCTCCGGTCGCCCGGGGCGTCGCCCTCTCATCCAGATCCGTTGGGGGATCTGCGCCAGTTCGGTCGGTTGCAACTTTCGTTCGCGGGTCGCCCCGCTGGTTTCCGTCGCCTCCGGGTTCCTCAGGCGTGGGTCCGGGTTGCCCTGGTTCCACCTGCTGGGGAGCCTACGTTCCGCTGGACTTTCCGGTTTCCCGGGGCCGCCTGCGCTTGCCGTTCCCTCTTGGCGACTTGACGTTGCGCCTGCACCC
>JAQGIJ010000035.1 GCA_028291285.1 Phenylobacterium sp.
CCCACGGGCGAATGGTGGATGACGGGCTCGGTGGTCTGGTCTGCCGCGAGAGCGCGGGGGTCTGGGGCGAGAACTTTGTTGACCACGATTTGTCCTTAAGTGGGGGCGCGCCGGACGCGCCGCCCGACAGACTGCAAACACGGCGGGCTCAGGGTTCCGGCGATCATGGCCGCGCAAGCCGCCGCCCAATTGCTCGAAATCCGCCAATAATTGCGTATAACGTAAGTCTACACCCGCCGAAGCCGTAATAATTCTAAATTCATCGCTGAGGTGAATGCGTCTTACGATTTTTCGACCTCCGCCTCGAAACATGCCCGAGACCGACGTGACGCCCGGAGTACGTCCGAGAACTAATCACGTTCTTCCGTATCCAGTAATTCCGAGGGCAACCTCTTCCAGCGAGAGGCGTTACGCGATTGGCATCTCTGCGAAGCCATTTTCAATCCGCGCGAAGGGCCGCCGTTGCGGCAGCCTCTGGAATTCTGGAAGGGGAGCCGTGGCGACCTCTACGAGCCCCTTTTCCCAGGAAGCCGCCCTCTGCCTGAGCATGGCTGCGCAGGTGTTCAACCGACCCCAGCCGGGCGATCTGCTCGTCGCCGCCTAGGTGCGGACCCCGCGCCTTCGCAACATCTCCGAGGGATACCCAGATGACCATGATGAGGGCGGCCGTCTTCGTCGAGCCTGGGCGCATCGTGCTGCAGGACAGGCGCGCCGCGTGCGCCATCGTGGTGGCCATCGGTGGCCCGCTCTCTTCCTGGCGGCCTGCGCGGGCGGGCCCAAGCCACCCGCGCGCCGGGCCTCGGCCGGCGAAAGGATCGCCAAGAGTGAGTGCGGGGAGTGTCACACCTCGGCGACGCGGCGGTCAGCCCGCTCGCGGGCGCGCCGACCTTCGCGGTCCTGCGCCCGCGATATTCGAAAGCCGAGATGGCCCTCGTCATGACCGAGCGAATGACCCTGGTCCATCGCGGCTGGAGGAGGACGAACTCGCCGGAACTCCTGGACTATTGGGCCTCCCCGCCTTCAGGGGGGGCCAATGACGGCCCGGCGGCGCGATCCGCCAAGGTCCCCCGCGCCATGAGCGATGCTCAACGGCTCACGCTCGTGCGCTCGGTCCACACGACGATCTACATCGTGATGGCGTCTTGCGTGTTGGTCGTCCTCTACGCCGGGGTGACTGGAGCCCAGGGCGCCTGGCTCTGGCTCGCGGTCGCGTTGGTGTGCGGCGAAAGCTTGGTCTTCGCGGTCAGCGGGATGAAATGCCCCCTCACCGCGATCGCACTGAAATATGGCGCGCGTCACGGCGCGGTGTTCGACACCTTCCTGCCCGAACGCCTCACGCGGCACACCCTGGCGGTTTTCGGGCCACTCGTGGTCGTGGGTTTGGGACTCGTTGCGGCGCGGTCGCTCGCATGAGGATGGGCGCGGCCTATGACCGCCACGTTCGCGCGCCCTCAGCGGTCATGATCAAGGGGCTGCGATGAACAGACGTCAAATCCTCGTCGGCGGCGGCGCTGCTGCTGCCGCACTCGGCGCCAGCGCGACCTATCTGACTACACGGGGAATGGGTTCGCCATCCGACTACGCTGACAGCGTCACCAATTTGCGAGCGCAGTTGGCAGACCCGGCGCAGGTCCGCGATCTCATTCGTTACGCAACACTCGCGCCCAATGGCCACAACACGCAGCCCTGGAAATTTCGCCCGCGCGGCGATGTGATCCATATCTTTCCCGATCTTTCGCGCCGGACCCCCATCGTCGATCCTGACGACCACCATCTGTTTGTCAGCCTGGGCTGCGCCGCAGAGAATCTCTCGCTGGCGTCGTCCGCGCGCGGACGGCCGGGCGTGCTTGGTTTCGACCAAGCTGGAGGCGGATCGGTCGCCTTCACCTCCGAGCCAGGGCCGTCCCTCGCCTCGCCGCTTTTCGACGCGATCCCCAAGCGTCAATCGACCCGTGCGGATTACGACGGCCGCCAGGTCAGCGCCGCCGATCTACGGATATTGGTTGCAGCGGGCTCGCTTCCCGGTGTCGACCTGGTCCTGCTCACTGATCGAACCAAGATGGACCGCCTGCGCGACCTGGTGGTCGCCGGTAACGGCGCGCAGATGGCCGACACGGCATTCGTCCGCGAACTCAAATCCTGGCTGCGCTTCAATCCCCGGCAGGCGATCCGAACCGGTGACGGGCTCTACAGCGTCGCCAGCGGCAGCCCCGCGCTGCCTGACTGGCTCGGACCCCTCGCGTTCGACCACCTGGTGACAGCAAAGTCGGAGAATGACGTATATGCCCGCCAGCTGCGCTCGTCGGCGGGGGTCGCAGTATTGGTCGCCGCGCGGGAGGACCGTGCGCATTGGGTGGCGGTCGGGCAGGCATGCCAGCGCTTTGCCTTGCAGGCGACCGCACTAGGACTGAAGCATGCCTTCATCAACCAGCCCGTCGAAGTAGCCCGCCTGAGGCCCGAGTTGGCCTCCCTTGCCGGCCTGCCCGGCCGGCGACCCGACATCGTGATGCGGTTCGGCTACGGTCCGACACTTCCCTATTCGCCGCGCCGCCCGGTCGACTCCGTCATCACGACGTGACGCGGAACCGCCGATGATGCCGAACAGGCCGGGTTCGCTGGGCGAATGCGCCGCCATGAAAGAGGACGCCTGATGTCCGACTCCAGCCTTGAGCTGCCCCGCGCTGTGCGCGAGCTCGCCATGCGTCTTGGGGCGGGGTCGAGCCTCGCACCGTCCGCCACACTGACCCAGACCGGACGAATGAAACGCGGGCTGGGTTCCAACGCCTGGATGTCCTTCAGCGCGACGCAAACCATCTCTGCCGCGACATGTGACTTCGCGTGGCGCGCACGCTTCGGCCCGCTCGGCATTGTCTCCGTATGTGATGCTCTTCAGGACGGCGTCGGCCGGCTGGATGTGACGGCGCTGGGCATGATCCCGATCGCCCGCACCGCACGCACCCCCGCGCTGACGCGCGGCGAGCTGATGCGTTACCTCGCCGAACTCGCCTGGATTCCGGACGCCATCCTTGCAAACCGCGCGCTGCGCTGGCGGGAGGACAGTCCGAACACACTTGTCGTCGGCGCCGGCCAAGGGACGAGCGCGGTCGAGGTGACCCTCACGCTGGACGGTGACGGGCGGATCGCGAAGACCTTCGCCCCCGATCGTCCACGCTCCGCCACCGACCCGATCTTGCCGACGCCATGGCGCGGCCGGCTATCGGACTATCGACGACATCTCGGCAGGTGGATCCCCTTCGGCGGCGAAGTCGGTTGGGAGATCGGCGGGAAGGAAGAGGTCTACTGGCAAGGACAGGTGAAAAGTTGGGCCGAAAATAGCTCGGGAGCGGCTTGATGGGATCTGAGACCGAGTTCCGCACCCATGGCTGGCGGCGAGCGCTGCTGGCGCGATGCCAGGGCCTGCCGCCGGTTCCGACGGCCGTGGTTCATCCCTGTGATGTCGTGTCCCTGCAGGCTGCCGTCGAAGCTGCGGCGCAAGGCCTGATCACCCCGATCCTCGTCGGACCGGTGGCCAAGATCCAAGTAGCGGCCGCGGCGGGCGGCCTGGACATCTCCGCCTTCGAGCTCCAGGCGACGCCGCATAGTCACGCCGCGGCGGCCCTCGGCGTGGCCCTCGTGCGCTCCGGAAAGGCGCAGCTGCTGATGAAGGGATCGCTCCACACCGACGAGCTGATGCATGAGGTGATGGCCACCGACAGCGGACTTCGCACCGCCCGCCGCATCAGCCACGTCTACATCATGGACGTGCCGAAATACCCGAGACCCCTGTTCATCACGGACGCCGCGATCAACATCGCGCCCTCCCTGGAAGACAAGCGGGACATCGTCCAGAACGCCATCGATCTGGCCCACGTGTTCGGCATGTCGCGCCCGCGGGTGGCGATACTGTCGGCCATCGAGACCGTCAGCTCCAAGCTCCAGTCCACGCTCGACGCCGCGGCGCTCTGCAAGATGGCCGACCGGGGACAGATCACCGGCGCTATCCTGGATGGCCCCCTGGCCTTCGACAACGCCATCAGTCCGGAGGCTGCGGCGGAAAAAGGCATCGTCTCTCCGGTCGCCGGTCAGGCCGACATCCTGGTCGTGCCCGATCTGGTGGCCGGCAACATCCTGGCCAAGCAGCTGACCTTCCTGGCGGGAGCGGACGGCGCCGGCGTTGTGGTCGGGGCCCGGGTCCCCATCATCCTCACCAGCCGAGCCGATCCCGAACCCAGCCGGATCGCCTCCTGCGCGGTCGCCGTGTTGATGGCGCACGCCGCTGAGGCTGCAGCGCTGGAGCCGCCGGCGTGACGGATGCGGTGCTTACCCTGAACGCGGGCTCGTCTAGCTTGAAGTTCGCCCTGTTCGAGGTCGGTGGCGCCGCCCCGCACCTGACCGCAAAGGGCCAGATCGAAGGAATTGGCTCGGCCCCTCACCTCATCGCCAAGGATGGGACTGGCGCGGTCCTGGCGGAGCATCGCTGGCCGGAAGGCGCGGCCCTGAAACACGAGGCCTTCCTCACGACCCTCTTCGATTTCGCGGATGCTCACCTCGGCGAGCGGCGGTTGCGCGCGGTAGGTCACCGGGTGGTCCATGGCGGCGCTCAGTTTTACCAGCCAACGGTCATAGACGATGGCGTGCTGACTGAGCTCGACGCGCTCAGTCCGCTAGCGCCCCTGCACCAACCGCATAACCTTTCTGCTATCCGCGCCGCGCAGGCCGTTCGGCCCGCCCTGCCCCAGGTCGCCTGCTTCGACACCGCCTTCCACCACGGCCACGCGGAGGTGGTGACGCGCTTCGCCCTGCCCCGCGCCTGGCACGACAAAGGCGTCCGCAGGTACGGGTTCCATGGACTGTCCTACGAATTCGTCGCGGGCGAGCTGCGCGACCGCGATCCTGACCTCGCCAACGGCCGGGTGATCGTCGCCCACCTCGGCAACGGCGCCAGCCTGTGCGCGATCCGGGGCGGTCTGAGCCTCGACACGACCATGGGCTTTACCGCTCTTGACGGCCTGATGATGGGAACCCGGTGTGGCGCCCTCGATCCGGGCGTCATCCTCCACCTTCAACAACAGCAAGGCATGGCGCCTGAGGCGGTTCAGGCTCTGCTTTACGAGCAGTCAGGACTGCTGGGCGTCTCGGGCGTCTCGAGCGACATGCGTGTCTTGCTCGCCAGCCCACAGCCGGCGGCGCGTGACGCCATCGACCTGTTCGTCTTTCGCATTGTGCGCGAGATCGGCGCCCTGATGGCGTCAATGGGCGGATTGGACGGCCTCGTCTTCACCGCCGGCATTGGCGAAAACGCGCCCGAGATCCGGTCGGCCGTCGCCAAGCGCCTCGACTGGACCGCCCTGGTCCTCGACCCTCAGGCCAACGCAGCCGGCGCCGGACGGATCAGCACCGCCAGCAGCCGGCTCAAGGCGTGGGTCATCCCCACCAACGAAGAGGCGATGATCGCGCGGCACACCGCGGACCTCGTCGATCCAGAAAGCCGACTATGACCAAGCACGTTCCGATCGACCCCGCCGAGCTGGCCGCGCCGATGTTCTGGCCCATCGCGGCAGCGCAAGCCCTGTTCGACGCCGAGTTTGGCCTGGCCGCGCGCAACCTCAGATTTCTGGCTGAGGAGGCAAAGCTCGCCGCCACGCCGCCGGCTCCGTTCGCCACGGCCAACACGGTCAGGCTCGACCTGCGCACCCTGATCCTGCGCGACTACAGCGGCGGGGAAACCGCGGGCCTGCCGACGCTCATCGATGCGCCCTACGCCGGACACTCGGCGGTCATCGCCGACTACGCCGACGGCCAGAGCCTGGTGCAGATGCTCAAGGCCAACGGCGCGTCCAAGGTGCTTCTGACCGACTGGAAGTCGGCCACGCCGGACATGAAGGACCTGGAGGTCGACCAGTATCTGGCGGAGATCAATGTCTGCGTCGACGAGCTCGGGGGCCGCGTCAACCTTGTCGGCCTATGCCAGGGCGGCTGGATGGCCGCGATGTTCGCAGCGCGCTTTCCCCAGAAGGTCGCCAGCCTGGTCCTCGCGGGATCGCCGATCGACGCCGACGCCGGCGAGGGACCGATCAAGACCCTTGCCAAAGAGACCTCGCTTGCGACCTACGAACAGCTGGTGACCGAGGGCGGCGGCCTGATGCCCGGCCGTTCATGCTGGCCGGCTGGAAGGGCATGCATCCCCAGGAACAGTATGTGCAAAAGCACATCGATCTCTACGAGCACATGGACGATCCGGCCTACCTCAAGAAGACCGAGATCTTCGAGAGCTGGTATGAGAACCCTGTCGACCTGCCCGGCCGCTGGTACCTCCAGGTCATCAGGTCGATCTTCAAGGAAAACCTTCTAGCCAAGGGCAGGTTCGTCGCCCTGGGCCGAACCTTGAACCTCAAGACGATCACCTGCCCGGTCTATCTGCTGGCGGGGGAGGACGATGACATCACCCCGCACGAGCAGGTATTCGCCGCCGAAGGGCTGGTGGGCACACCGTCCACGCAGGTTATCAAGCGCCTCGCGCCCGGCGGGCACATCGGACTCTTCATGGGCTCTCGCACTCTGCGCGACGTATGGCCGGAGATTGCCCGGTGGATCGCGTTGGCCCGGTGACAGGTCCAGAATCAGGGCCGCCGGCGCTGCAACCGGCGGCCGGCGAACCCTTCAAACAGGGCCTTGGGCAGGTCTGCTTCTCGGCGTGCTTCCCGGCTTGATATTAAAATCCCCATGGGAGGCTGCAATGAGTCTGCGCGCAAACCGGAGCGGCGCGCAGGCGGGACGCGCCGTCGAGCGGCCGGCGGCGCCTTGAGCGCAGCCAGGCCGCCGCGCGCGTAGGAGCCGCGGCCACGCGGCGGGACCGAGCGCGACCGCACACCGCTCACCCTCTGAGGGCGCTGCGGGGACCTCCCGCTCGAAGGGGGCGGGCGAGACCTTCGGGCTCGACCGTAGGGGAAGGCATTCCCCTTTGCCTCCTACGCGGGCGCAGCCCCGCGCTGCAGGCCATTCGGCCGAAAACTGCCCCGGGACGGTGACGCCCCCACGTCAGCCGGGCCTTGGCGGCTGGCTTCGACCGATGTTTTGATTTAGCCGTCCTCGTGGGGAGGGCGCGGCAGGAGGGCGGATTTTGAACGTACTACAGCGTCATCATGTGAAGGTCAGCGGCCGCGGCGAGCGGGCCATGATCTTCGCGCACGGCTTTGGCTGCGACCAGAACATGTGGCGCTTCGTGGCCCCCGCGTTCGAGGACCGCTTCCGCGTGGTGCTGTTCGACCATGTGGGCGCCGGCGGGTCCGATTTGTCGGCCTACGCCCCTGGGAAATATGGCAGCCTGGAGGGCTACGCCGAAGACGTGGTCGAGATCGCGCACGCCTTGGACATCCGGAGTGGCGTGTATGTGGGACACTCGGTCAGCGCCATGATCGGCGTGCTGGCCAGCAAGATGGCGCCGGAGCTGTTTAGTGACCTTGTGATGGTCGGCCCTTCGCCCCGCTACATCGATGATGGCGACTATGTCGGCGGCTTTACCGAAGCGCAGATCCTTGAGCTGCTGGATTTCCTGGACAGCAATCACATGGGCTGGTCCGAGGCGATGGCGCCCGTGATCATGGGCAACGCCGACCGGCCCGAACTCGCAGAGGAGCTGACCAACAGCTTCTGCCGGACCGATCCCGACATTGCCAAGCGCTTCGCCCGCACCACCTTCCTCTCGGATAATCGCGCGGACCTGGATGGAGTGGCTGCCCGCGCGCTGATCCTTCAGTGCTCGGAAGACGTGATCGCGCCGCCAGCCGTCGGCGAGTACGTGCACCGGAGGCTGCCCAATAGTCAGCTGGTGCTCATGAAGGCGACGGGCCACTGCCCCAACCTGAGTGCGCCGCAGGAGACCGTTGCGGCGATCCAGGCCTTTGTCTGAGACACCGCCCCACGAGGAAGGCGCCCGGGCGTTCGAAGAAGACTTCGTCGATCTCTTCGAAAATGCGCCCTGCGGTTACCTGTCCGCCGATCCGAGCGGCCGCATCGGCCAAGTCAATCAGACCCTCGCCAACTGGATAGGCTGCACCAAGCAAGAGATCGCGGGTCGCCGGTTCCAGGACCTCCTGAACATCGCCGGCAAGATCTATTACGAGACCCACTTTTCGCCCCTGCTGCGGATGCAGGGGTTCTTTCACGAGGTGGCGCTCGACCTCGTCGGACGCGAAGGCCGCACCGTGCCCGTCCTGGTCAACGCCGTGGAGCGCCGTGACGAGGCGGGCGACGTCCAATTCCTCCGCATCACCGTCTTCAACGCGGCGGACCGCCGCCGCTATGAGCGCGAGCTTCTCGAGGCGCGACGCCGCGCCGATGAGGCCACGGCCGAGCTGCAAACGCTGAACCAAACCCTGGAAGAGCGGGTCGCCGAGGCGGTCGCGCAGCGCATGCAGGCCGAGGAGGCTCTGCGCCAATCGCAGAAGATGGAGGCGGTCGGCCAGCTCACCGGCGGCGTCGCGCACGACTTCAACAATCTCCTGACCGTGATCCTCGGGGGTCTTGAGAGCATCGGTCGGCAGGTTTCAACCTTGCCTCCGGGCGCCGCCGTGGAGCGCATCCAGAGATCGGCCGCCATGGCCGCGCATGCTGGAGAGCGCGCGGCAACCCTGACGGCGCGACTGCTGGCGTTTTCCCGTCGCCAGCCGCTCGACCCCAAGCCGCTCGACATCGCCCGGCTGGTCACCGGCCTGGCAGACATGCTCCAGCGCACCCTCGGCGAAACCATCGCCCTCGAGACGGTCACAGGGGCGGGTCTCTGGCGAACGATCGTCGACCCCGCCGAGCTCGAGAACGCCTTGGTGAACCTGGCGGTCAACGCCCGCGACTCCATGCCGTCCGGGGGCCGGCTGACGATTGAGACGACCAATGCCTTCCTTGACGAGGATTACGTGGCCACGATCGCCGAACCGGTCGCGGCCGGGCCTTACGTCCTGCTGGCGGTCACCGACACCGGCCAGGGAATGGACGCTGAGACCCTGACACGGGTCTTCGAGCCGTTCTTCACCACCAAGGCGGTGGGCAAGGGCACCGGCCTGGGGCTCAGCCAGGTCTATGGGTTCCTGCGCCAGTCCGGCGGTCACATCCGCATCTACAGCGAAGTCGGCGTCGGCACGACGGTGAAGCTCTATCTTCCGCGGCTGGTTGGCGACGTGCCGATCGCCCCCGCGCCGGTCACGGCGCCCACCGCCGCCGCCGCCCAGGGCGGAAGCGAGACCATCCTGGTCGTCGAAGATCACGACGACCTGCGCACCTACAGCACGGAGGTGCTCACCGATCTCGGCTATCGCGTGATCGCCGTCGGCGACGGCCGTCAGGCGCTGCAATTGCTGGCCACTGGTGAGCCAGTGGACTTGCTGTTCACCGATGTCGTGCTGCCCGAAGGGCTCGACGGTCGCAGCCTGGCCGATCAGGCGCAGGTAGGGCGGCCGGATCTCAAGGTGTTGTTCACCACCGGCTATACGCGCAACGCCATCGTCCACAACGACAAGCTCGACGCCGGGGTGGAGCTGATCTCCAAGCCGTTCACAGCGGAGGCCTTGGGGACCAGAGTGCGCACCCTCCTTGACCGCTGACGCTCTCAGGGTGGATGCCCTGGCGCTTGAGCAGTTTGCGCAGCAACTTCAGCGCCGCGGGCTTGTTGCGGCGGCGCTGGACCAGCATGTCGAGGACCTCGCCCTCGTCATCGACGGCGCGCCAGAGCCACATTCGCCGGCCGC
>JAQGIJ010000077.1 GCA_028291285.1 Phenylobacterium sp.
TGCAGATCGTCGTCTCCCACCAGCAAAAGAAGCGCATCGGCCTGCACAGCGCAACGCCCAAGCGCCTGGAGGCGCTGATCCGCCACTATGAGGAGAGCTACTTCCCCGACGGCCTGATAACCAAGAAGACCGAATGGCACGTCAACCCGACCGGCCGCTTCGAGATCGGCGGCCCCGACGGGGACGCGGGCCTCACCGGCCGCAAGATCATCGTCGACACCTACGGCGGTGCGGCGCCGCACGGCGGCGGCGCCTTCTCCGGCAAGGACCCGACCAAGGTGGACCGCTCGGCCGCCTACGCCTGCCGCTACCTGGCCAAGAACGTGGTGGCCTCGGGGCTGGCCAGGAAGTGCACGATCCAGATCAGCTACGCGATCGGGGTGGCCAAGCCGCTCTCCTTCTACGTCGACCTGCACGACACCGGCGAGATCGACCCGGCGAAGCTGGAGGTCGCGCTGCCCGAGCTGATCGGCGGGGGCACGCCGCGGGCCATCCGCGAGCACCTGGGCCTGAACCGGCCGATCTACGCCCGCACCACCGCCTACGGCCACTTCGGCCGCCAGCCGGACAACGAGGGCGGCTTCTCCTGGGAACGCACCGACCTCGCCGACCAGCTGCGCAGCCTCGTCTGAAGAATGCCCTCATAGGTTGTTAATTGGGGCGGCTCTAAACCGGCGGACGTCATGTCCGCCGCCGCCCCGTTCAGCTCCGAAGACGCTCCGGGCCTTGCCCGTCGCGGGCTCGCGGCCGCCGTCGCGCCGGGCCTCGCCGCGCTGATCGCCTGCGCCGTCGTCTGCGTCGCACCCCAGGTGCTAAACGACGGCGACAGCTGGTGGCACCTGGCCGCGGGCCAGTGGATGCTCGACCATGGCCAGGTCCTGACGCGCGACGTCTTCTCCTACACCTTCGCCGGGCGGCCCTGGCACACGCACGAATGGCTCTCCGAAGTCGTCATGGCGCTGGCCTGGCGCGCGGTCGGCTGGAGCGGCGTCGTCGCGCTCTACGGCGCGGCGGCCGGCGCGACCATGGCCCTGCTCGCGCTGAGGCTCAGGCGGTCCCTGCCGCCGCTCTCCCTTGCCGTCGTCCTGGCGCTGGCGTTCGGCTGCGCGGCCCCCAGCTTGCTCGTCCGGCCCCACCTGCTCGCCCTGCCGCTGCTGGCCGCCTGGACGGTGGGGCTGCTCAGGGCGCGGGACGAGGGCCGGGCTCCGCGCCTGTGGCTCGCCGCGCTGATGGCGCCTTGGGCCAACCTTCACGGGGGCTACTTCATCGGGCTGGCGCTGATCGCGCCCTTCGCCCTCGAGGCGCTGATCGAAGCGCGGGGGCCGCGCGGCCGGGTGTTCCGCGACTGGGCCGTCTTCGGGGCGCTCTCCGTCGCCGCCGCCCTGGTCACGCCGTTTGGCCTCTCCGGCCTGATCTTCCCGATCAAGCTCCTCGGGATGAGCAGCCTCGCGGGCGTCACGGAATGGCGAGCCCAGGACTTCACGCGGGTCGGGCCGCTGGAGATCGCCCTCCTGGGCGCGCTGGCGCTCACCCTGCACCGTGGCGTGCGCGTGCCGGAGGTTCGCCTGGGTCTGCTCCTGCTCCTCCTGCACATGTCCCTGCAGCACGCCCGTCACCAGATGCTGCTGGCGGTCATCGGCGGCCTGCTGCTGGCCGAGCCCATCGGCCGGGCGCTGCGTGGTGAGGCGGCACCCGCTGCGCCGCCGCGGCGGCTGGACGTCCGCTGGGCGCTGGCTTCCCTCCTGGCCGGCTCGGTTCTCCTCGGGGCGCGGCTCGCCGTTCCGCTCGTCCGAACGGATGGACCTGGCGCCCCCGTCAGCGCCCTGGCGCACGTCCCGCAGACGCTGCGCACGCGGCCGGTGTTCAACGACTACAGCTACGGCGGCTATCTGATCTGGCGTGGCGTGCGCCCCTTCATAGATGGCCGCACCGACATGTACGGCGACGACTTCACGAACGCCTACCTGCGCGCAGAGCGCCCCGACGTGACGGCGCTGGAGGCCCTCCTCGACCGCTGGAAGGTCGACTGGACGCTGCTGAACCCGCAGGATCCGGTCGCCGGCGTGCTGGACCGCGAGCCCGGCTGGCGGCGGCTCTATGCGGACCGCTACGCCGTCGTCCACGTCCGCCGAGCCGACGGCGCCCGCTAAGGAAGCGAAAGCTCGATCCAGGCGGGCGCGTGGTCGCTGGCCTTCTCCCAGCCGCGGACGTGGCGGTCGACCTCGGCCGCCGTCAGCTTCGGCGCAAGCTCAGGGCTGAGCAGCAGGTGGTCGATGCGCAGGCCCGCGTCGCGTGCGTAGGCGTTCCGGAAGTAGTCCCAGAAGGTGTAGATCCGCTCGCCCGGATGCCGCGTCCTGAGCGCGTCCGTCCAGCCCTGGGCGATGAGCCCGGCGTAGGCCTGCCGCACCTCGGGGCGGAACAGGGCGTCCTCGACCCAGCGCTCGGGCTTGTAGACGTCGAGCTCGGTGGGCATGACGTTGTAGTCGCCGGCCAGCACGGCGGGCACGCCGTGTCCCAGCAGCTCGGCCGCATAGGCCTTCAGCCGGGCAAACCAGCGCACCTTGTAGTCGAACTTCGGGCCCGGCGCGGGATTGCCGTTCGGCAGATAGAGGCAGCCCACCAGCACCCCGTTCACCGCCGCCTCGATGTAGCGGCTCTGCACGTCGTCCGGCTCGCCGGGCAGGGCGCGGCGGGTCTCGTGCGGCTCTGAGTCCCGCGCCAGGATGGCGACCCCGTTCCAGCTCTTCTGTCCCTGCCAGAGCGCGCCGTAGCCGGCCTTCTCGATCGCCTCGCGCGGGAAGTTGTCGTGCTGCGCCTTCAGCTCCTGCAGGCAGACGACGTCGGGCCGGGCCTCCTCCAGCCAGCGCAGCAGCACCGGCAGGCGGCCGTTGACCCCGTTCACGTTGAAAGTGGCGATCTTCATTGCAGAGGCCAACGCCCAGGGCCGCGCTTCGGCTTCCACGGCAGGCGCCGCCGCGGCGGATTGGCGCGACGTGTCACAGGCATGAGACGGCGGGCGCCGGCTGGCGCAGATTTCGCCCGGGCGCAGGAGCCGGCCGATGTACCAGACCACGCGCGAACACCTCGAATTCCACCTCCGCCGGCTGAAGGGCGCGCGCGCCGCGGCGGCCGAGCTGTCGCTCAAGCCCAGCAGCGGCGGGCTCGAGCTCCTGACCGCGACGCACCTGGCGGTGCTGGCGCTGGAGGCCACTCTCGCCGACGGGCTGGAGCCGGAGCACAGCGCGCTGGAAGAGGTCGTCGCCGACCTGGCCCGCGCCAGCGCCGCGGCCCCCGCGCCCGTCGAACGCGCGCCGAGCGGCTGGACGTCTGTGAGCCCGCTCGCCGACTGGTGGCGCGCCTCGGTCGCCCCGTTCGGCGCCTTCGCCGAGGCCCCCACGCCGTCAGCCGGCAAGCCCGAGCCGGGCAAGCGCTGACAGGCGCTGGCCCTCGCCGGTCCATCGCGGCGCCGCTCGAAGCGATGCGCCCGCCCGCCGAAGATCTGTGCTACAGTTCAGGCGGGGAGATGGCGATGACGACCGAAGACGAGCTCTACACCTTGATGGGCGTCCGGGAGGACGGGATCGCCCCCGTGATCGGGGTGGTGCCGGCGCGCGATCGCGCGGTGGCCCTGGCCGAGGCGCAAAGCTTCCTGGCGGAGCACCGTAGCTGCGCGACTGTCGAGGTCTGGAAGGACAACCAGCTCCTGGCCAAGGTGGCCCGTCCGCAACCGGCGCCCGGCGAGGCGTCGCCGCCCGCGCCCTAGTCCGCTTTCGGTCGCCCGGCCTTCGCCGCCAGCGCGCGGGAAATCACCGCCGCCAGATCGCCGAGCCGGAAGGGCTTGGCGACCACCGGCCGATCTCGGAACGCCTCGATCAGCCCACCCTCGCCGTAGCCGCTGACGAAGGCGAACGGGATGGCGGCGTTCGCCAGGGTCTCGGCGATCGGGAAGACGCGCTCCCCGGCAAGGTTGACGTCCAGCAAGGCGAAGTCGAACCCGCCCAGCGCCACCACCTCGCGCGCCTCGGCCAGGCTCCCCGCGCTGGCGCTGACCGTACAGCCGATGTCGGCCAGCATGTCTTCCAGAAGCATGGCGACGGCACTTTCGTCCTCGACGACGAGGACCCGCAGCCCTTCGAGGTTCGCCGCCACGGGCCCGGGTCAATCCAGAGGAAAGTCGATCTCGCACTGCACGCCGGCGGGCGGAAAGCGCAGCTCGACTTGACCGCGGAGGTCCTTGGCCACGCTTCTCTCCAGCAGCCGCGTGCCGAAGCCACGCTTCGCCGGGGCGGTGACGGTCGGCCCGCCGGTCTCCAGCCACCGCAGGCTGAGGCGTCGGCGCCGGTCGTCGGCCTCGCCCACCGCCCACTGCAGACGCACCCGTCCTGAGCCGAGCGAGAGCGCGCCGTACTTGGCCGCGTTGGTGGCGAGCTCGTGGATCAGCATCCCCAGCAGCAGCCCCACGCGCGGGCTGAGCGTAATCTCCGGCCCTTCCAGGCTCAGGCGCTCGTCCTCGGCCGCCAGCGCGCCGAGCTGCTGATCGAGCAGCTCGCCAAGCCCGATCCCGGTCCAGCGCCGGCGGGTCAGCAGGTTGTGCGCCTGACTGAGCGCCATCACCCGTGCATCGAAGTTCTCGATGAAGTCGTCGGGCGTGGAGCGCATGGTCTGGGCGGCGATCGACTGGACGGTGGCGAGCGTGTTCTTCACCCGATGGTTCAGCTCGTCGATAAGCGTCCGCTGCTCGTCCTCGGCGCGCTTCCGCTCGGTCATATCGACGAGCATGTTGATGGCCCCGGTCACGCGTCCCGAGGCGTCCCGCAGCAGCTTGGGGAAGGGCATGAAGGGGATGCGGCTGCCGTCCGGGCGTTCGGCGACGGCGATGTGGCCGCGCGCTTCGACCCCGCTCTGCAGCGTCGTCGCCATCGGGCAGAGCTCGTGGGGCAGGTGCGCGCCGTCGAGGTCGTAGAGCCGCCAGGACACGCACCAGGAATCGCTGCCGATCACCGGCACGCGCCCGGAGAATTCCACCGCGGCCTCATTGTAGAAGGTGATCCGTCCGTCGGGGTCGGTCGTGTAGATCGCGACGGGCAGCGCGTTCAGCAGCTCGCGGACCCGCCGCTCGCTCTGCGCCAGCGCCTCCTGTCCGCGGCGCCGGTCGGTGATGTCCTGGACGATGCGCACGGCGTAGCGGAACCGGCCGTCCTCGTCGCGGACGGTCGAGCTCAGCACCTCGACGAAGATGTCGCTGCCGTCCTTCCGGAGATAGCGCTTCTCCATCGTGTAGCTGTCGAGCTCTCCGGCGACCTGCGCCTGGTGCTGGGCGACGTCCTCCGCGCGGTCATCTGGATGGGTGATCTCGGCGATGGTCTTCTGCAGCAGCTCTTCGGGCGTATAGCCGGTGAGGGCGCACAGCGCCTTGTTCACATGCAGGAAGCGGCCCTCGGCGTCGGCCTCGCCGATGCCCACGGGCGCGGCCTGGTAGGTGACGGCAAGCCGGCGCTCGGTCTCGGCCTTCGCCGCCTCCGACCTGCGCCAGTCGCTGACGTCGACGGTGAAGCAGCGGGTGTTCAGGAACTCTCCGTCACGGAAATGCACGTTCGACGAGATCAGCACGTGGCGGATCGCGCCGTCCTTGGCGAGCAGCCGCGCTGGATACCTGTCCAGCGCTTCGCCCGCCGAGAGCCGCTGCAGGATGTCGCAGATGACGTCCTGGTCGGCGTGGAACTCCCGGATCGAGCGGCCGACGTACTCGTCCGCGGCGTAGCCCAGCATCTCGAGCTCGGCGCGGTTGGCGCGCAGGATGATCCCGTCCTGCGAGACCAGGTGCAGCCCCATGGCGCCGTTCTCGAAGAAGTCCTCTAGGTCCCTGCGGCTGCGCCGCAGCTCGCCTTCGGCGCGCGACCGCTCGGTGATGTCCTGGAAGCAGTTGATCGCGCCGATCAGCCGGCCGGCGTCGTCCCGCAACGGGTCGATGTTGACGAGAAGGACCGAGCGGCTCCCGTCGGGGCGCTCGATCTCCACCTCACGGTCCCTCGACGGCTCCCCGGTCCGCAGCACCTCGGCCATCGGGGCCTCGGGGAGCGGCAAGGGCCGACCGTCCGACCCGTAGGCCTTGTGGGATCCGCAGTAGCGCTCGGCGTCCTCCCCCAGCCTGGGGGTCCTTCCCCAAAGCGCGGCGGCCCGCCGGTTGAACCGCAGGAGACGGCCGTCGGCGTCCACGACGTAGACGGCGGCCGGAATGGCGTCGAGCACCTCGGACGGCGCCTCGGCCAACGCCCGCAGACCCGGCGCCCGCGTCTCACTGACCAGCTCAAGCGTCCCCATTCCACATCTGCGCGCACGCAGCCCCCTCCCGCCGGGTACACCCGCGGCATGGCCGGAATGTTCGGATCCGCGAATGGTTCCGCTGGCGGCCGGGCCATGAGGCCCGGCTCGCGCGCCGTGAGCGGCCGCTAAGCGACTATGGCGTCATCTTGAGCGATTGCATCAGCGCCTCTTCCGGCGTCCAGCCTTGCAGCAACGGCTGGGGATCGGCGATCCTCTCGCCCGTCTGCGCATCGATGACGACCCGCCGCGGTCGCCCGTTGTCGACGACCTCGATGTTGTAGGCCAGCACGTCGTTCCCGCCGCTGAGCGGCTGGGCCAGACCGGCGTCCACGGCGACGCCGTGCCGTATCTGTTCGGCCTGGACGACGGCGTCGGACAGCCGGACCTTCGCCTTCATGATGCTCTTCCGGTCCGCCCGCAGCGACCAGGGCGCCATCCAGTCGGGAATATCGGTGGCGGTGAGCACCACCACCTGCATGTCCGGGACGGAGATGGTGACACGGCCGATGGTGTCGTCCGGATTGGCGACCACGGCGCTGAACCCCGGCGCGCCGCGCCGCATGCGGAAGCGGATCTCGAGGACCCGGCCGCCGGACCCCCGTTCGATCGCCGCGATGGCCTGGGGCATCATGGCGGCGGTGACCGCGGCCCAGGGATTGGAGGCCACGGCCTGCGCGGCCGCGACGGCCGGGGCCGCCCCCACGACGGTCGCTCCGAGGAAAAGGTTCAGGAGGATGCCGAGCGCGCGCCTGTGCATGTCGCAGATCCCACGGGTTGCGGTTCCGGGACTATAGCCCTGCGCGCCGGGCGCCGCACTGACGCACGTCAGTGCGGATCAGCCGCACCGACCAGCAGCCAAGCGCCTGTCGCGCTTCAGTGGGAGCCGGCCGCCGCCAATTGCGCAAGATCCTCGAGAAACCGGTGGAGACGGTCTGGCTCGTCGATCTCGTAATTGTCGGCTTGGATGATCGTCATCAGGACGCCGAACTTGACCGCCGCTTCTTGCACGTTCATCGGGCGTAGACCGAGAAGCCGTTCTGCGACCCGGTCAGCGACGACCCAGGCGTAGTTCGCGGTCTGCTCCAGCGCGGGCAGGCCGAGCGAGGCGTCGATCGCCTCTGCCTGCCGACACCAACTATTATGGGCCTCGTGGGTTTGGTGGGGGAGGAACTCGCCATCAGAGCCTTCAGGCCGCCCGCTGGAACAGAGCTTCGCGGCTGCGGCCTGGACCGCCACGAGACGACGCTCCTGAGCTTCGGCGATCGCATATGCCTGGCGCCATTGACCGGCGAGGTCGGTGATGCTCTCCGGCTCCAGGCTCGGCCGAGCGTTGTTCGATTCCGAAAGAAGAAAGTCCCGCGGTTGCGGGGTCTCGATTTCGATCGCTGGGCGCCCGGTTGTCGCGGCAAGGGCCATATTGCAATCTCTCTATGAGGTTGTGCGAACCTACGCGGCTCTAAGGTCTGACAAGATCGCAACGGCGCCGCCAGGCGCCGGGACTGAACATGAGTGTCGATGTTCCAGCTTGCGCCGATTCGGCAGCAAAATGGCCTGCCGGGATACGAACGGTCGCGTGCTAGCGCCGATTTCTGATGAAATCCTGCGCGCCAATTCGTCCCACCGGCCTCCGCGGGTCTGCGATTTTCAAGCCTTCGTGATCACCGAAGCCGGCCAAGCCGCTATCCTCGTCGGCCTTCCCCCCTGCGACGCCGTCAGCGTAGCGGATGCACGTTGTCAGGCGCGGCGCAGGGCGGCGGCACTTCAGTTAATCGGTGGGGCGACGACGGAGGCGGGCGCCCGGACCGTTCAACCCTGTATCTCGGCGGTCTTTTCCCCCCTCTCCAGTCTCCGCCGGAGCACTGACCCGTCGCCCTCCCCAGGCGACGGGTCTACTTTCGGGGCCTCATGCGGCGAAACTTCCAAGCCGGCTTAAAGGCGCGCGGGCGCTGGGGATGGGACCTGCTCCGGGAAGCGCTCATCCGATCCGCCATGCCTGTTGCGTGCACGTCAGGCGATCCGCGGAATAGGCGATCGCTCCGTTCCCGGGTTCTCACCAAACGTGCGAAAGGGACTCTGCTCGGCGCGGCAGCCGGTGCAGCTTCCCTGTTGCTCCGCTTCGCACTCGTACCGGCGCTCGGGTCAAGTGAGCAGCTCCTGCCCCTGTTTCCGCTGATCCTCCTTTCGACCTTGCTTGGCGGTCCTTGGGCCGGGGGCTCATGCCTCGCCGTTGGTCTTGTCGGTGGCTGGTACCTGTTCATGGGCCCACCACACTCGTTTGTACTTGCACCGTACGAGCTTGGCGGCCTTGCCGGGACCCTGGCCGCCGGCGTGATCATCCTGCTGATGTGTTTGGCGCTCTCTCGCCTCGTGGCGCAGGCGACCACCGCCGCGGAGCACGAGCGCGTTATCGCCCGCGAGTTCGAACACAGAATGAGAAATACGCTGACGCTGGTGCTGGGAATTAGCCGTCGTACGTTTACGCACGGCCGTCTTCTGGGCGATGCGCAGAAGGACTTTGAGGCAAGGATAATGGCCTTGTCCGCGGCGCATGGCGCCTTGCTCGACGCTGGCGGAGAAGCAGCGGAGCTGCGGGAGATTATCACTCGCGTGCTGACTCCCTTCGGCTACGGCGCGGGAGAAGACCGCTTCATGATCGCGGGCCCTAAGGTCACGCTTAAATCGGAAGGCGCGACAGCAATTGCGCTGGCCCTCCATGAGCTCTCCACGAACGCTTCGAAGTATGGCGCGCTTTCCAGCCCTGCCGGCAGGCTCGCCGTCGAGTGGTGTTTCGACGAGCGCGATCCCGAGCTCTTACGTCTGACATGGCGCGAGAGCAGCGGGCCGCCGGTTTCACCGCCCGGAATCAGGGGTTTCGGTTCTCAGCTCATCGAGCGAAACCTAGCGCAAGCGCTGGGGGGCACGGCAAAGCTGGTATTTGCTCCTGGCGGCGTGCGCGCCGAAATCGCCGCGCGGTTGAGATGACGTGGTGACAGCCGCGCCCGCAAGGTCAGGGTGTAGCGATCGACGCGGGTTCGCGGCCCGCCAAAGGACAACCGCTCGACGACGTGCGATGATCGCAGCCTAAGTCACACATTCATTCGACCAGGCGTGTCATGTGGCGGAAGGCTCTCATCGTCAGCGTCGTGCTGCTGCAGGCGGGAGCGGCAGCCGCTCAGCAGGCGATCTCTGGCGAGCTCATAAAGCTTCACGATGAGCTCCGCCTGACTTCCGACCAGGAAGCGGCGTGGCGCACCTACACCTTGGCGATTGCGCCCTCGCCGCAGATGCAGGCGCGCCACCGCGCCGCGGCCGAATTGCTTCCACTCGAGCCGACGCCGCGGCGCATAGCGTTGCTCCAGGCGAACATGGCTGCCGACCAGGCTGATTTTAAGCGGCAGGGTGCGGCGGTGGTGGCGTTCTATGACGAGCTCACGCCAGACCAGCAACGGACCTTCGACCGCGAAACCCTGCCCTCGCCAGGACCGGCACAGACGGCAGCGCCGTCCGCGCCTCCGCAACGCTAGCTGGCGTTTGCGGCTGAGCCGCAGAGCGCCCAAAAATATTGAGACGTCTTGGGGTCCCAGCGCCATGAGCCGCAGGCGGCGGGCGGGGCGGGTGCGCTTGCATCCGGCGGAAGAGGGCCGACTGCCGGATCAACGCGCCGCTCACCGGAGGCGTACGGCGGCGGCACGTCGATGATCTCGGTGTCGCTATAGGAAGCAGGGCCCCAGGCCCAGAACGGGTCGTACAAAGGATAGGCGCCAAGACCGACCGCCAAACCGAAATCAAAGGCCACGAAATCATATGGCCAGCCATAGGCCCAATAACGCGAGTGTTCCCTGCCGCGCGCGCCCCATCCCATAGCATGACCGTTACGGCTTCCGGCCCAAGATGCGCCCGACCCGCGCTCGTGATCCTGGGCTCCGCCGCCAGGGCCGCTCCAGCGCCCGCCGCCGCGGCCCCCGCCACCTGGCCTCACCCCGTCACCGCCCCAGGCGCCTCTGCCTCCCGAACTTTGATGGGAGCCGCCGCCGTGCCGCGCCTGAGCGAGCGCCTCGAGCGGGGCGCTCAGCAGCGCCACGCCGGCGAGAACCAAGAGCAAGGCCTTCATGGGCAGACCTCCATCAGAGGCCACTAAAGTACTCCAAATAGGCCCTCGCCCGGACTTCAAAAGGCCTTGCCCGTGCTGCCTGCCACGCCGCCGAGCAGGGGCGCCTTCCGCAGGTTGACCAATGCTAAGTCCCCGACAGAAGGCGCCGTTTCGGCGGATTCCGCTAAGCCATTGAAAAAGTGGTGCCGCCTAGGTGACTCGAACACCTGACCTACGCATTACGAATGCGCCGCTCTACCGGCTGAGCTAAGGCGGCCCCGGCGTCCCGGGCCGAATCTGCGATCCGGCCGGGCGGAGGAGGGGGCTATTTAGCTTCTCTTTGCCGGCTCGCCAAGCGTCGGCGAGTCGCGCCCGTCTTCAGCCCTCGCGGTCGATCAGCTGCAGCAGGGCGGCCTCCAGCGGGTAGGGCGGATAGGCCTTGGCGGCGAGCTTGATCCGCACCAGCGGCTTGACCACCGCCCGCGAGAGGGCGAGCGCGCGCAAGTTGGGCGCGGGGTTGGCGCGCAGCAGCTTGGCCAGCACCTGGGCCGCGCGCGGGGAATGCAGCAGGACCGCGTCGGCGCGGAGCAGGACCCTGGCCTGGGCCTCCGAGGGCGGCGCGGGCGCGGTCTCGTAGAGGATGACGCGGCGGGCCTCGATCCCGTGCTTCTCGAGCGCCCCGGCCAGGTCGCCGGCGAGCTCGGCGGCGCCGGCGTGCAGCACCGCGCCCCTCAGCTCGCTGCGGCGGGCGACGATCCCGTGCGCCAGCGCCTCCACGTCGGTGTTGGCCGACAGCACCGAGCGGAACCCCGCCTGGCGAGCGGCCTGGGCGGTGGCCGCGCCGACCGCGAAGACCCGCAGGTCCCGGTCGCCGCTCTTCTCGGCGAAGGCGCGCACGCCGTTGGCGCTGGTAAAGGCCAGCGCGGCCACGCCGGCGAGGTCGATCTCCACGTCGTCGAGGCGCCGCACGGCGAGCAGCGGGGCCACCAGCGCCTGATGGCCCATGCCGCGCACCCGCTCGGCGGTGGCGTCGGCTCCGGGCTGGGCGCGGGTGATCCAGATCTTCTTGCGGCGTCCGGGCATGAGC
>JAQGIJ010000101.1 GCA_028291285.1 Phenylobacterium sp.
CATCCCGGCCGAGAGCGCCAGGACCAGCCAGCCCCAGGCCGGCGGATAGGCGACCATCGCCGGGCCGAACAGGACGCCGTAGACCACGTCCGGACGCGGCGGCGGCAGACCGGGCGCGAAGGCCGCCGCCGCGGCGACCGCCAGCGCTTGATCGCCCAGGTCCTGCACCGCGCCAGGCTGCAGGTGCGCCGGGGTGTCGGTGGGCGCGTGGTAGTCGAAGGCGCCGCCGGTGAAGGCGTAGTTGAACCCGCCGACGCCGGCCGCCCGCGAGATCGAGAAGTCGGTGTCGTTGGGCAGGCGCGCATAGACGGCGCCGAACAGCGAGCCGGTGGTGGGCCTGACCGCATGGGCGCGGAAGAGGGCGATGGCCGCCCCATCGTCCGGCCCCGTCTGGAACATCAGCGCCCGCCCCGCCGACCCGCGGGCCTCGAGGTTGAGGACCAGGCCCAGGCGGCCGACGACGGGATCGTGCGCGAAGACCTCCCGGGCGCCGCAGAGGCAGGCCTCCTCGCCGTCGGTGAGGATCACGACCACGTCCCGCGCCGGGGTTCCGCGGGCGCGGATCGCCCGGACGACCTCGAGCGCCGTCGCCACGCCCGCGCCGTCGTCGGCCGCACCGGGGGCGGCGGGCCGACTGTCGTAGTGCGCCATCAGAGCCACGGCCGGCGCTGACCGGTCGCGGCCGGGCAGGACGCCGATCAGGCTCTGCGGCGAGGCGCCGTCGATCCCGCCTTCGCTTGGCGGCTCGACCACGTCGCCGCTGCGGATCCGGGGCGAGAGGCCGAGCGCGCCCATCCGGGCGAAGAGGGCGTCGCGGACGTGGTGGTTGGCGGCCGAGCCGATCGGGTGCGGGACCTGGTTCAGGGCGCGGACCGTCGCCATCGCCCGCTGGGCCGAGAAGGCCTGAGCGGGGGCATCGGCGCGCGCGGCCGCGGGCAGGCGCGCCTGGCTCCAGGCGATCAGCGCGCCGGCGATCAGTGCGAGCGTCAGCGCAATCAGTCGCCCCACGGGCTTTCCCCTGCCGAGCTTCCGCCGCAACCTAGCCGGGCGAGCCCACAAATGAAAACGCCCGCCGATCGGGCGGGCGTCTCAACGCTGTTCCGTCGCCGGCGTCAGGCGGCGATTTCAGACTCGTGCGGGTCGCGCAGCACATAGCCGCGGCCCCAGACCGTCTCGATGTGGTGCTTGCCCTCGGCTGCGGCCGCCAGCTTCTTGCGCAGCTTGCAGATGAAGACGTCGATGATCTTCAGCTCCGGCTCGTCCATGCCGCCGTAGAGATGGTTCAGGAACATCTCCTTGGTGAGCGTCGTCCCCTTCCGCAGGGAGAGCAGCTCGAGCATCTGGTATTCCTTGCCCGTCAGGTGCACGCGCAGGCCGTTCACCTCAACCGTCTTGGCGTCCAGGTTGACCGTGATGTCGCCGGTCTTGATCACCGACTGGGCATGGCCCTTGGAGCGGCGGACCACGGCGTGGATGCGGGCGACCAGTTCGTCCTTGTGGAACGGCTTGGTCATGTAGTCGTCGGCGCCGCCCGAGAAGGTCTTCACCTTGGTGTCGATCTCGGCCGTGCCCGACAGGATCATGATCGGAGTGTTGATTTTGCCGACGCGCAGGGTGCGCAGAACGTCCATGCCGCTCATGTCGGGCAGATTCAGATCAAGCAAGATCAGGTCATAGTCGTAGATCTTCCCAAGATCGACGCCCTCTTCGCCTAGATCGGTCGTGTAAACATTAAATCCTTCGGACTTGAGCATCAATTCAATGCTCTGCGCAGTCGCGCTGTCGTCCTCGATCAACAGTACGCGCATAAGCTTCTCCTACTGCGTCCCCGTTCGCCTCACGGACTCTCAGAATCCGCCCAGAACCTCGTCGTTAACCTGCACGCGAGGTCATTTAAGACTGGTTAATGGAAGGCTTCACCCGTGATCAAAAGCGTTAATCTGATTTGAGAGCGCGGAGCAAGCGGGGCGGGAGAGCGGCTTTCGCGGGCCGGTTGAATCTTTTGTGAGTGGACGCGGAGGGCGAAGCGGGGGCCGGCCGCCTTACGCGCGCACGTCCGCGCGGCCTCTGGAATCTTCACCAGCGGTTAACGGCGACGCGCCGACTCTGCGCCCGGGCTTGAGGGGCGTTTCGTGCAGAGTTTGGTGGCCGCCGTCGAGCGGCTGGATCCCCTGACCGTGGCCGGCCGCGTGGCCGCGGTGAACGGACTGCTCATCGAGGCGAGGGGCGGGCTCACGCGCCTGGCGGTGGGCGCCCGCGCCGAGATCGACCGGGTGGGCGAGCGCCCGCTGGCCGCCGAGGTGGTGGGCTTCCGCGAGACCCGCGCGCTGCTGATGCCGTTTGGGCCGGTGGAGGGCGTCGCGCCCGGCGCGGAGATCCGCATCGAGCCGCAGGCTGCGACCGTGCGTCCCACCAAGGCCTGGCTCGGCCGCATCGTCGACGCCTTCGGCCAGCCGATCGACGGCAAGGGCCCGCTGCCCCAGGGCCTGGCCCCCTATGCCCTGCGCAGCCCGCCGCCGCCGGCCCATGCGCGCGACCGGGTGGGCGAGCGGCTCGATGTCGGCGTGCGGGCCATGAACGTCTTCACCACCTGCTGCCGTGGCCAGCGGCTGGGCGTCTTCGCCGGCTCCGGCGTCGGCAAGTCGGTGCTGCTCTCCATGCTGGCCAAGAACGCCGATTGCGACGCGGTCGTGGTGGGGCTGATCGGCGAGCGGGGCCGGGAGGTCCGCGAGTTCATCGAGGAGACGCTCGGCGAGGAGGGCCTGCGCCGCGCGATCGTGGTGGTCGCCACCTCCGACGAGCCCGCGCTGAAGCGGCGGCAGGCGGCCTATATGACGCTCGCCGTCGCCGAATTCCTGCGCGACCAGGACCTGCACGTGCTCTGCCTGATGGACAGCGTCACCCGCTTCGCCATGGCTCAGCGCGAGATCGGCCTGGCTGCCGGCGAGCCGCCGACCACCAAGGGCTATACGCCGACCGTGTTCACCGAGCTGCCGAAGCTCTTGGAGCGCGCCGGGCCGGGGCCGATCCGCCCCGACGGCACCGCGGCCGGCCCGATCACCGGCCTCTTCACCGTGCTGGTCGACGGCGACGACCACAACGAGCCGATCGCCGACGCCGTGCGCGGCATCCTCGACGGCCACATCGTCATGGAGCGGGCGATCGCCGAGCGCGGCCGCTTCCCGGCGATCAACGTGCTGAAGTCGATCAGCCGGACCATGCCGGCCTGCCAGCACCCGCACGAGCGCGAGGTCGTCACGACCGCGCGGCGCACGCTCGCGGCCTATTCGAACATGGAGGAGCTGATCCGCATCGGCGCCTACCGCCACGGCGCGGACCCGCAGGTGGACCGCGCCATCGTGCTGAACCCCGCCCTGGAAGCCTTCCTGTCGCAGGACAAGGACGAGGCCACGGGGCTCGACGAATCCTTCGGAAGGCTGGGTGAGATCCTGATGAGCGCCGCATGAGCTGGGCCCAGTCCCTGATCAAGCTCTCCACCTACGAGGTGGAGACCCTGCAGAAGCGGCTGGCGGAGATCGCCGACCAGCGCGCCGCCGTCGAGATGCGGCTGGCCATGCTCGACGCCGAGGGGCTGGCCGAGCAGGCCGCCGCCGCCCTGGATCCGCAGAACGGCTGGCGCGTCATCAGCTACCTGGACGCGCTGGGCGTGCGCAAGGACCTGGTCCGCACCGAGCTGCACGCCATCGCGCTGGAGGAGCAGGGCGCCCGCGACGCGCTCGCCCAGGCCTTCGAAACCCAGAAGAAGTACGAGCAGGTCGCCGACCAGGCCCAGGCCGTGGCGCTGAAGGAAGCCGGCCGCCGCGAAAACGCGCAGCTGGACGAGCTCGGCCTGCGCAAGGCCGGCCGGCGGTAGGGATCAGCCCCCCGCCTTCTCCGCTTCCTTGGCCTTGCGCATGGCGGTCAGGTCTTCGCTGATGCGGAAGATGGCGACGTAGAACTCGCAGAAGGAGCGCCAGATCAGCAGCAGGGCGCCCATCACCAAGAGGCCGATCACCGCCACCGGGATGGCCATCAGCACGCCGACCGGGAAGGGGTCGCGGATCGCCACGCCCACGGCCGCGCCGATCGAGCCGAAGACGCCGATGGCGATCAGGCCCAGCCCTGCCCAGTAGATCAGGTGGATGACCGTGTTGGTCACCAGCCGGTCGAAGGTGAGCAGGTCCCAGATCAGGGCGCCGCCCGGGCCTTGAGGTCTCGTCAGTGGTCGCCGCATCCGCATCCCGAGAATGGCCGGAGCCGCTCGTGCGCCCCGGCTGAACCGCTACCAGCGCCCGCCGCAAGGAGCAACGGCGCAGACGCCGCGCCCGCACGCGCGGTCCTGGTCCTTCCCGATTGCCCTGAACCGCTTAAAAAAGACTCTATCCGCCAGCGTCCGGGTGGTGGGCTAAATCTGGCCCACCGTCTTCAGCCGCGCCCGCGGATGGATCTCGCTCTGGCTCATCACCGGGGTCTGGCCGCGGAAGCGCTCGATGATCGAGCGCACATAGGGGCGGATGGCGGGGCTGGTCAGCAGCACGGGCGACTCGCCCGTCAGCGCCGCGCGCTCGAAGGTCTCGCGCACGCCGCGGATGAATTCCTGCAGGCGCGAGGGCGCCAGCGCCAGCTGCTTCTCCTCGCCCGCGCCCACCAGGCTCTCGGAGAAGGCGAACTCCCACTCCGGCGACAGCGTGATGATCGGCAGCGCCCCGTCGTCGCCGCGGTAGGAGAAGCAGAGCTGGCGGGCCAGCCTTGTGCGCACCTGCTCCACCAGGTTGGTCACCGAGGTGGTGTGCGGCGCGGCCTCGCCGATCCCTTCCAGGATGGCCGGCAGGTCGCGGATCGAGACCCGTTCGCGCAGCAGCGACTGCAGCACCCGCTGCACGGTGGTGGCGGTGACGACGCTGGGGATCAGGTCGTCGGAGAGCTTCTTCTGCTCGGCCGGCAGCTCCTTCAGCAGCTTCTGCACCTCGGCGTAGGAGAGCAGGTCCGGCATGCTGTCCTTGAGGATCTCGGTCAGGTGGGTGGTCAGCACTGTCGCCGGGTCGACCACCGTGTAGCCGCGGAAGGTGGCCTCTTCGCGCAAGGGATCGTCGATCCAGGTGGCCGGCAGGCCGAAGGCGGGCTCGCGCACGTGCTCCCCGGGCAGCTCCACCTGGCCGCCGCGCGGATCCATGGCCATCAGGTGGCCGAGCCGCACCTCGCCCACGCCGGCCTCCATCTCCTTGATGCGGATGCAGTAGCCCTGGCTGGGCAGGCGCATGTTGTCGAGGATCCGCACCGCCGGCATGATGAAGCCGAAGTCGGCCGCCAGCGTGCGGCGCAGCGCCTTGATCTGGTCGGTGAGCCGGCGGCCCTCGAGGTCGTTGATCAGCCCCAGCAGGCCGTAGCCCAGCTCGATCTTGATCTCGTCGATGGCCAGGGTCTGGGAGATCGGCTCCTCCTCCGGCTCGGCGGCGGCGTCGGCGGCGATCTCCACGGCGGG